>CAVALT010000075.1:4184-6969 GCA_963589455.1 Clostridiales bacterium | reverse complement strand
CTTCAGGGTGCTCTCTGGGGACCTATCGTATTCCTTTGGATTACCTTTGGTACCATCTTCGGAGGAGCAGTTCATGATTACTTCTCCGGTATGCTTTCAGAGAGAAACAACGGTGCATCTATCGCAGAGGTTACAGGTACATATCTTGGATCTACCATGAAGACCGTCATGCGTGTATTCGCAGTAGTTCTTCTTATCATGGTTGGTACCGTATTTGCTGTAGGACCTGCAGGCCTTATCGTTACTCTTATCAAGAATAAGGGCATTGAGGGCACACTTGCTTCAACAACCCTGTGGCTTACAATCATCCTTATCTACTACTTCATAGCTACATTCTTATCAATTGATAAGATCATCGGTAAGATCTATCCGATATTCGGTATCTGCCTTATCGCAATGGCTATCGGTGTAGCAGGCGGAGTTATCACCAATCCTGACTATCAGATCCCTGAGATCTGGTCTCATTTCAGAAGCATGCATCCGGCTAATACTCCTGTATGGAGCTTTATGTTCATTACAGTTGCCTGCGGTGCCGTTTCAGGCTTCCACTCAACACAGTCACCTCTTATGGCACGCTGTCTTGCATCTGAGAAGCAGGGACAGTTCGTATTCTACGGAGCCATGGTAGCAGAGGGTGTTATAGCTCTCATCTGGGCTGCAGCAGGCTGCGCAATCTATGAGGTTACTGACGGCCTTAACACAGGTCTTCAGGAGGTTCTTGCAGGCGGACAGTCAGCAGCTATCTACGATGTATCACTTAAGACCATGGGCAGCGTAGGTGTTATCCTTGCCATGATCGGTGTTGTTGTCTGCCCTATCACATCAGGCGATACAGCATTCCGTTCAGCAAGACTTACACTTTCTGACTGGTTCGGCATCGAGCAGGAGTCATATGCAGGAAGACTTAAGCTCTGCATCCCCGTACTTGGTGTAGGTGCTATCCTTGGATACGGCAACACCTTTGGTGTTCTCAGCTATTCAGTAGTATGGAGATACTTCTCATGGTCCAACCAGACACTTGCTATGCTCGTTCTCTGGACCGGTGCTATGTACCTTGCAATGAACAAGAGAAACTTCTGGATCTGTGCTGTTCCTGCAACGTTCATGAGCGCAGTATCAATCACTTACTTCTGCATGGCAGGTGAGTGCCTTGGTATGATTCCGTTCTTCAAGAACAATACAGCAGTAGCTTATCCTGTAGGCATTATCTGTGCAGTTGCATTCCTTGCACTCTTCATGACAAAGTCAAAGAAGTATCGCACAGCTTAAGGGTACAATTTAATAAGCATGGGATTTTATCCCGGAGCAAATAACAGCCCGGACAAAACATAAGCTGTTCGGGCTGACATAATGACAACAGCCGGCTCATAGGCTAAACGCATGGCATCAGCCTGTATTTCCATGCAATGCTGAGCCGGCTTTTCTTTATACATGCCGTATATCAGAAATCCGGTCAGTATATTTTTGATCCGAATGTAATAATGATGCGGGAGGGTCAAAAGAACATACTTTGCAAGGCATGTGATTCGTAATCAGCAGATTTATAAAAAAAGGAGGAGCAGTAGGTTATGCTCTTTACTCCAAGAAAATTAGGCAACACAGCACTTCCGAAGGAGGAGCTTGCTGTAGATAAAAAAAAGTGTATTAAAATAGGACCCTGCGGCATAGGTGATGAAGCAATATATCTTAATTCATTTTTCCTCGACAGGGTGTATTACGTGCGCAATAATGACGTGCGCAGAATTTATAAGCGTGTAGCGATGACCAAGGGAGGCTTCTCAGGCAAGGGAGCCTTCGGCAGCATGGCCTATCTCGTAACAGTTCTTTCAGACGGAACAGAGAAGGCCTGCAACTTTAAATATGAATTCGAGGTTGATAACTTTATAAATAAATTTCATGAGCTGCATCCCAGTGTACCGACACACAGTGCAGAGGCAGAAAAGAGGCTTGAGGCCGACCGCTTAAAGGAGGAGGCAAGATATATTAAAAATCTGACTCCTGAGGCAGAAGCGGCAATTACTGAGCTTACAAGGGCGGCAGATTATCTTAAGCTTAAGCCGGAGCTGTCGTCGGAGCTCTCACGCACAGCCAAGCAGAAGCGCATCATAGATAATATAAAGCCCGGCTATAAGATTTTTGCGGGACTGATCGTGCTGTTTTCTCTGTGTGCATGTGCCTACGGCATATATGCCATAATTGAGAAGAAGGGCATGTCGGTATACTTCCTTCTGTTCGGCTTTGCATTTATGTTCTATGCTATGAGCATGCAGGTCCTTCCTACAGGACGCAATAATTCAAAAAATGCAAAGAAGGAATTTGATGCGGCAGTTAAGCAGCTTGAAGAATATACAGCCGGCTATGAAGGCAGCTTCCCGGTTCCGGCACAGTATGCACATCCGTCAACCCTGTCACGTATGATCAGAGTTATACGAGAGGGCAGAGCAGTGACGGTTTCGGACAGCTACAGTGTAATGAAGGAGGATCTTAAGAAAATAAACAATACAGTTACCGTTTCGCAGCTTGAGTATGATGAGATAACAGCTGTTAAACCGATGTTTCTTAACTGTAATTATGCTGATTAAAAAAGGAAGTGTTTAAGATGGCAGACGTATTAGAGTTTCTTAAGGGTGAAGGGGTCAGTACAGAGCTTATAACAGGTATAGAGAGCTTCAGGGCGGAACACAAGGTTTCAGAGGAGTATCTCAGCCGTATACCTGAGCCGGAGTATTATTTTTATGGCACAGATACCTGGGAGTATGCCATTGCTGCCATATTAGCCGGCAAA
>CAVALT010000075.1:0-4174 GCA_963589455.1 Clostridiales bacterium | reverse complement strand
CGGCAAAAATATACTTCTTGCAGGCCCAAAGGCTACAGGCAAGAATGTTCTTGCCGACAATCTTGCGGCACTCTTCGGAAGACCTGAATGGAATGTGTCATTTCACATTAATATGGATGCTTCCTATCTTATCGGAACAGATACCTATGACGGCTCTAAGGTAAGCTTCAGACCGGGCCCGGTGTATCTCACAGCAGTCAACGGCGGCTTCGGTGTTCTCGATGAGATTAATATGGCTAAAAATGAAGCTCTCGCCGTGCTTCATTCTGCACTTGATTTCAGACACATGATAGATGTGCCCGGCTATGACAAGATAAAGGTGGATGAGGCATGCAGATTCATTGCAACCATGAACTATGGCTATGCCGGAACGAGAGAGCTGAATGAGGCACTCAGCTCGCGTTTTGTAATCATAAGCCTTAAGCCGATAGAGGAAAAGGATCTTGTAAGACTTATAGCAAGACGTTATCCGAAGATGGGCGACAGCTTTGTGAAGCAGTTTGCAAGGCTCTTTAAAGAGATAGATGATAAGGCTCAGAATGCTGAGATCTCTGAGCGTGCCCTGGATCTGAGGGGACTGCTCGATGCCATCGGACTTATAGAGCTGGGCATCAAAGCCGGCGACGCACTCGAAATGTGTATAGTGAACAAGACCTTTGATGAATATGAGAGAAAGCTTATACGGGATGTTATAAAGGCACGCATACCGGATGAGCTTACAAGAGCAGCAGTATTTGAGGCTTAACCATGATTAAGAGATATTACTCGTCGGACTCAAGGCGGGTACTCAATGTTATATGGAATGCTGCCGGTCGATATGATTTTAATCCTCCGTTTCTGGCCTTTCATACGAACGGACAGCCTGATTTCTATTTTAATGTAGTCATAGGCCTGGCTGAAAAATGGCTGGATATGGATAAGGTAAATGCGCTGTTCGACAGCTTTTCCTATGCCAGGGAAGCTGACGAGTATTCGGAATACGTGTGGCTCGGACTTGAGCACAGTCTTTATGAAAAGGAGCTGCCGGAGAGACCGATACTTGACTCGCTGAGAAGGGAGCATGCTGAGGACTTCTTCCGCATTCAGCAGCAGCTTTCAAAGCAGCAGATGGAAGTAATGAGCATGGGAGTATATACTCAGCAGCAGGCTCGCTGGGCAGCGGTCACGGACCGAAGGCTTCCTATGATGGCAGAGAAGGAACGCAGCATGAGCGAGGCACTTAAGCTGTCGGGAAGCCTTGATACAGATGAAATAATCAGCTCTCTCAGAGTGTTCTTAACTCAGTACTGCGGCTTTAAGTTTGATGAAGCGGATTACAGAGCAAAGCACAAGCCCGGCCTGATCCGGAAGCTCTGGGGCAGGCATGTCAATGCTCAGTATAAGAATCTGGACCATCTGATTATCAGAGGCGGAACTGGTGTCGGAGATCCTGAAGGAGCCGTGCACCTCAATCAGAACACGGGCTTTAAGAGGGATGAAACGAAGGCGGCAGAGGACAGAAGCTACATAGAGGGCTGCTTTGGAAAATGCATCTATCCCGAGGAACAGCTGCAGGCAATTGAGTCATCTCTTTGTATAAAAGAGGATCAGGGCTGCAGACTGTGGTTTACAGACAGGATAGCGGGCAGCGTAGAGCTTTCAGCTAAAATCACCAGAGAGGTTGAGGGTGTTCACCGGGCAGAGGCTGAACAGCGTGAGAAGAATCTTAAGTATTACGAGGACAATTCGCTTCAGATAAGGGAGAGCATCAGGAAGCTCTCGGCACAGCTCGAGGTGCTTATAAGCTCATTTCTTAAGCATTTGCCGGAAAAGGCTGAAGCGGGACGTATTGATGCACAGCGTGCATACAGGCTGCCCTTGTTTAATGACAGGCGTGTGTTCTTAAGGGACGGAGATGAGGCAGATAATAATATCAGGGTTGATATACTGCTTGATGCCTCCCAGTCGCGCATGAACTCACAGGAGCTTATAGCAGCAGAGGCCTATGTGCTTGCTGAAAGTGTCATGAAGGCCGGAGTTCCGGTGCAGGTGCTGGCCTTCAGAAGCCTCAGGGGATATACAGTCATAGACAGGCTGAAGAGCTTTGCAGACAGAGATTCGAAAAATATATTCGGGTATTTTGCGGCAGGCTGGAACCGTGATGCACTTGCAATCAGGGCTGCAGGATATATGATCAGTGAAGAGCTAAGAAGGAACAGCTCGGAAAAGCATATACTGCTGATTCTAACGGATGCCAGCCCGAATGATTCAACACCGGCAGCACCCTGCGGAAAGCGTTCTGCTGCAGTCAATTACGAGGGCCTGCTTCCGGTAGAGGCTGCAGAGGCGGCTGTCAAGGCCTTAAAGAAGGTGCATATACATACGGCGGCAGTATTTCATGGCTCTACTATCCATCTGGAAAATGTTTACCGCATTTACGGCAAGGAATACATACGCATACGCAGTCTCGCTCAGCTGGCTTCAGGCTTTATAGATCTGATGCAGTCTGCGCTGCAGGAAACAGAGGCTGAATAAAAAGAATGATATCAGGGGGCAGGGTCGGGATGATCCTGCCCCCTGATATTTAAGGAAATGCTGATTTAATCAGCATTTCCTTAACAGCCTCCGGCGGATCGCATGGATTCACAAGGGAATTAGCCGCTTTGCAGCGTGAATCCGGCGTGGGAAACGCTTTAATCAGCGTTTCCTTGTATCTGTTCAGCACACATCTCGAATTTGCTACGCAAATTCGAGATGTGGCCGGCCAGAGGCCCTCCGGGCCTTGGCCGCCTACAGTATTTCAGTATAAATTTGCCTGCAGGCAGTCAATTTATACTGAAATACTGTAGGTGCTGAACAGTTACATTTCCTTAATATATCTGCCCGCTGTGCACCTCCTTGCGTCCGCCGTCAATTACAAGATCTGTGCCTGTAATATTGGAGGATCTGTCAGTAGCAAGGAATAATACCGCGTCAGCAACCTCCTCAGGTCTGGTCACATAGCCGAGAGGAATTGATGCAGCTTCCTTTTTATCGGCAGCTTCAGCATCAAAATCAGGCTGAGCCCTGTGCCAGTCGGTTCCTGTAACTATGCCGGGTGAAATTGTGTTGACTCTGATATCCGGTGCAAGAGCCATTGCAAGACATTTAGCAGTGTGAATAAGTCCGGCCTTGGAGGCACCGTACGGTATGGAGCTTCCGCTGGCCCTGACTCCGGCAAGCGATGCGATAAGCACTATAGCTCCGCCGCCGTTTCCCTTCATGATTCGGGCAGCCTCTCTGGCACAGTGAAAGCTGCCTATAAGATTAACTCTGAGGAGCTTTTCCCAGATCTCATCTGTAGCAGCATCAAGATCGGAAAATCTTATATATTCCGTAGTTCCGGCACTGTGGACGAGCGCATCGAGTCTGCCGAAGCAAAGCTTAATATCTGAAAATACCCTTCTGCACTCCGCATCATCGGTAACATCAGCCTTAAATATCTCACATTTAACACCAAGAGCCTGAAGCTCCTGCTTTGCAGCCTCAGCCTTGGCTGCGGAGCTGTTGTAAATCAATGCAATGGAATAGCCTTCCTCTGCAAGCTTTAAGGCAGAGGCCCGGCCGATACCGGTTGCACCGCCTGTAACTAATGCTACTTTATTCATTGTAAATATCTCCTTATTCTGACGATTTCGCTGCAGCAGCAGCTTCTGATTCGTACTCAATTATACACTTGTTCCGAGATCTTACCAAAGGCGAAAATCCGATAAGTCATTAAAACGGGACAGATCAGAGAGGAATCTGATAAGAATGGTTAAGGAAATACTGATTAAATAAGCATTTCCCTAAAAAACTATATCTGTTCGCTGCGGCAATGATTTATTTATGTACAGCATATATGATAAAATAAAAAGGTGATATTATCCCGGAGAATTTTGAAGATGAAACATTCAATTGCAAGATCTGTATTAGTGCTTATAGTGACCATTACCCTGGCCTTTACGGGTATCATAGTATTTTTTACTGTAAAAACTGCCAGAGAGGATGCTTATGAGCATTCACAGATGATAGCATTTAATGCAGCCCAGACACTTTCATATTACTATTCATGGATAGACGGAGATATTCTTTTTAAGGATGCGGATGCATGGATAAAGATTCACACCAGAATGGAAAGAATGTGTAAGGAGGATGATCTTGTATTTCTCTATAT
>CAVALT010000074.1:0-6981 GCA_963589455.1 Clostridiales bacterium | reverse complement strand
GACATAGCCTTCGTTTGCTTTCGTATCTGTTGTATTGCTGGAATTCATAACTATTATCTTATCTGCCCTTTACTGGAATTTTTCCAGTATAGCACATTATTTGTAATTTTTGGTGTATACTGTTGGAAAAAGTTCATTTGGAAAAGAGGCAGAGCATGGACTGTACGATAATAGGAATCGCCGGAGGAACCGGATCCGGAAAATCCACATTTACAAACAGAATAAAGAAGAAATTCGGTGATGAGGTCACAGTAATATACCATGACAGCTATTATAAGAGTCATGACGAAATGCCCTTTGAGGAAAGAAAGCATCTTAATTATGACCATCCGGATGCCTTTGAGACCGAGCTTCTGATAGAGCATGTTAAGCAGCTTAAGGACGGCAAATGTGTGCAGTGCCCGGTTTATGATTATGCAGACCACAACAGAACCAATCAGACTGTTGAGATTAAGCCAAGCCGCATTATAATAATTGAAGGCATATTGTGTCTTCAGAATAAAGAGCTCCGCGATATGATGGATATCAAGGTATATGTTGAGGCTGATGCTGATGAACGTATACTTCGCCGGGTAATGCGTGATGTTGAAGAACGAGGACGCGATATTCGCGGTATTGTTGAACAGTATCTGACTACAGTAAAGCCCATGCACTATGTATACGTAGAGCCTACCAGAGCCATGGCTGATCTTGTAATAAACAGCGGCCTGAATGATGTGGCCTTTGATATTATGAGTGCCAAGATTGAGCAGCTTCTGCAATAACATTTCGTTAAACAAGGGTTTTGCGAATAGTTTCATCTTGTATCGTATATGCTTTTCCAAACAAAAAAGACCGTTTCATACGGTCTCTTTTTTATCCTATGCACCAACTATGCTGTGGTGTCATGTCATATTGCTTTAGCCTTCCGATTCTGAATCATTTTTTAATTCGCTAAACAAATCCTTGGTAATCCAGGTTCTTCCGAAGGGCTTTTCGCGGCATCCGCGGTCTATAACCATGGTGCTTATCTGTTCAATGGTGAAAAACTTCGGAAGGTTATTCTTTAGTGCCATCTCAGGAGAATGGTCTCCACAGGTAAATAAATCGATTGCTATATATCCATGCTCCGGATAGGTATGCAGTGATATATGGGATTCGCTTAATAAGCCTACGACAGTTAGTCCCTGAGGCTGAAACTTCTTGTAGGACAGATTAAGCATAGTCATATCAGCTTCCTGAACTACCTGCTCTACAAACCTGATTGCTGCATTAACATCGTTGAGCTCGTCAAATTTGCAGCCCCAGATATCAATGACAACATGCTTTCCGTTAGGCATGTATTCAATTATGTTATCGGATGTTTTTTCTTTTGCCATACTTTTTTATTTACAATTGTTTAGCATCTTAGTTTCATTTTATAACCCGTTAATTTAAGAAAACGCTGATTAAAGAGCGTTTCACATGGCGGATTTATGCTGCGAAGCAGCTAATTTCCTTGTAAATCCGTACAATCCGGCCAAAGGTTATTAAGGAGATTCTGACTTAATCAGCATTTCCTTGACATGACAGTCTGCTCATAAGCAAGGTATGCTGTCTGTCAGCTTATAACCCTTTTCCCTGATATATCTCTCCCACTTATCAAACTGATACAATAAGGTCGAGTCTGAATGACTGTCACTCGATAGAATAAAACAGCCTCCGTTATTTCCTATGTAGTCTATTATATCAGCTGCAGGATATGGAACAGTACGATAGCCTCGTGAGATTGCTCCTGTGTTTATTTCAAACAGCTTCCCGGTTTTAAGCAGCTTATCAGCTGCACTCTTCCATGCTGCAATATATCTCGGATTTGAAGTGTCAATCCTTGGATCGACCTCGTTGAATTTGGTTATAAGATCAAAATGTCCTATAATATCCGCCTCAGTCTTCTTTACTACATTTCCAACAGACTCATAGTAGCTTTCGCACAAGGACATATAGTCATCGTCGTAAAGCTCATGAACTATCTCGTTCAGCAGCTCAGGCGTGTCATCTATTGATTTTCGTATGCTGTTTTTTTCTATATAATGTACTGAGCCTATTATGTACTCAAAGCGCTCACTCTTATAATCGGAATAATAATCATACTCCGCACCGTGGAATATACGTATCTGCTTTCCGTAAATATCGCGGAGACGTTCTATCTCATCAAGATATTGCTCAGTACCTGAAACGGACATGCACCAGCCCTCATCAAAACCTGTATGAGCATGTCCTGAAAAGCCTATGGCAGTCAGTCCGGCTGCAATGGCTGCAAGAACCATCTCCTCCGGAGTATTATGACCGTCACAGTAATCTGTATGAATATGAAAATCCGAAGTAATCATATCAGTGAGTCATCTTCTCCTGCTTCACCTTGTGGTCAATAACATGTCTAGAAGCAAGCTCCTTCTGAATCTCCTCAACGCTGATGCCGTTCTGAACCATAAGCACCATTACATGATAGGCAAGATCTGCAATCTCATATATGGTTTCAGGCTTGTCCTCTGCTTTGGCTGCAATGATAACCTCTGTGCATTCCTCTCCTACCTTCTTGAGTATTTTATCAAGGCCCTTTTCAAACAGATATGAGGTATATGAGCCCTCAGGCATATCTCTCTTTCTACCCTGCAGAAGCTCATACAGGCCTTCCATAGAGAACTCATGCCTGTCCTCGCTCTGCCATACAGGATACTCAAAGCAGGAATCCGTACCAAGATGACATGCCGGTCCGTCCTTTTCGACAACCACAACAAGCGCATCCTTATCACAGTCAGCCGTAATAGATACTATATGCTGATAATTGCCGGAGGTCTCTCCCTTCAGCCACAGCTCCTGTCTGGAACGGCTCCAGAAACAGGTAAGTCCCTTTTCCATAGATATACTGAGGCTCTCCCTATTCATGTAGGCTACAGTCAGAACCTTCTTGCTGTATGCATCCACAACAACTGCCGGTATAAGTCCTTTTTCGTCAAATTTAAGCTCTTCTATATTTACCATCTTATTTTCTCCTGCTGTTATGCCTCATGGAGGCCAGATTTATGATTAAAACAAATGTATCTGTTCAGCACGCATCCCGAATACACTCGGCAAATTCTCTATGCAACTTTACCATAGCAAGGCAAAACCCTTTCCCACTGACTGATTCCGGATTGCTGTGCATTATGCGCTCATGCAATCATCATCAGAACTCCATTTAGATGACACGCATCGGTATGCCTTCTGAGGCAAGACGCTTCTTAAGCTCTGGGATCTGTACCTCTCCGAAATGGAATATCGAAGCTGCAAGACCTGCATCTACCTTAGGCAATGCTTTGAAAAGCTCGATAAAATCCTCTATGCATCCGGCTCCTCCGGAAGCAATAACAGGTACATCAACCGCATCACTGACTGCCTTAAGCATCTCGAGATCAAAGCCGTGCTTAACTCCATCAGTATCAATGGAATTGAGCACAACCTCTCCGGCACCGTTGTCTACACAGGACTTAATCCAGCTCACTGCCTCCATACCGGTGTTTTCTCTTCCGCCCTTTGCATAAACCCTGAATACACCGTCAACTCTCTTAACATCGGCAGATATTACGACGCATTGATTGCCGTACTTTGCAGCTGCCTCATGAATGAGAGACGGATTTTTAATTGCACCTGAGTTTACACTAACCTTATCAGCTCCGCATTTTAAAACTCTGTCAAAGTCTTCAATCGTATTTATTCCGCCGCCTACTGTAAGAGGTATAAATATCTGTCTGGCAACCTCTGTTAATATGTCTGTAAAAAGCTTTCTGCCCTCGGCAGAAGCTGTTATGTCATAAAAGACAAGCTCATCAGCACCGCCTTCACTGTAAAGCCTTGCCAGCTCTACAGGAGAGGATACATCATTCAGGCCTTCAAAGTTAATTCCTTTAACTACTCTTCCGTCCCTTACATCCAGGCACGGTATTATTCTTTTGGTAAGCATAAGCATTCACCTGTTTTTTCTGTCTTGGTCTAATTCTTTTTTCGATAAAGCATAATGAAGATAAAGAATCAAATTCAGCCTTCACAAAGCCTCACAGCATCCTTAAGATCAATTGCTCCTGTATAGTAAGCCTTGCCGATTATAGCTCCGTAGATGCCCATATCACGCAGCTTTATTACATCATCAAGTGTTGACACTCCTCCTGAAGCTGTAACATTAATAGAGAGTGTTTCTGACAGCTCCTTATACAGCTCAAGATTGGTTCCGCGCATGGCACCGTCTCTTGAGATATCCGTGCATATTATTGTCTGTATGCCAAGCTCCTGCATATCCCGGCAGAAGGCAAAGGCCTCAAGCTCGGATTTCTCCAGCCAGCCCTTGATTGCAACCATGCCGTCCTTTATATCTGCTCCGACAGCCAGCCTGTCATTAAATTCTCTGGCTGCTTCTTTAAGAAACGGCCTGTCAGTTACAGCGGCCGTTCCAAGTATAACACGATTTACACCGGCATTGAGATATTTATCTATAACCTGCATGCTGCGTATTCCTCCGCCGATTTCTGAATACAGGTCTGCCTCGGAAACTATACGCTTAACGGTGTCGAGATTAGGTGTATCTCCGTCCCTGGCACCCTCAAGATCAACAAGATGTATACAGGAGGCACCTTTGGCTTCAAAATCCCGGGCTGTTTCCCACGGTCTTTCGCTGTATACTGTCATATTATCATAGTCGCCCTTATATAATCTGACAGCCTTGCCCTGATACAGATCAATAGCAGGAAATAAAAGCATATTTTTCTCCTTAAAGCTTACAGAAATTTTTAAGAATCTTAAGTCCTACAGGTCCGCTTTTTTCCGGATGAAACTGCGTGCCGTATACATTTCCCGATTCTGCTGCTGCAGTAATATCTGTGCTGTAATCCGTAACAGCACTTATGTATGGCTCACATTTAACTGCCGAATAGCTGTGTACAAAATATACATAAGAGCCCTCCGGCACACCATCAAACAGCCTGCTGTCCTTTCTGAATCTGAGCGAGTTCCAGCCTATTTCCGGAATTTTGAGCTCAGGTGCTATTATCTCACCTATATTCCTGACTTCTCCTGGAATCAGATTAAGCCCGTCATGCTCTCCGTACTCATAATCCTTTGTGAAAAGCATCTGCATGCCGACACAGATTCCAAGCAGCGGTGTGCCCTTCGCAGCACACTCTGAAACCACCTTATCAAGACCTGTCGAACGAAGCTTGGCAACAGCATCACCAAAGGCTCCGACACCCGGGAGTATTATATGATCAGCCTGTCTAAGCTTATCTGCATCGCTTGTAATTATGCTTTCCTCGCCTATTGCCTCAATTGAGGATTTAAGCGAGAACAGATTTCCGACTCCGTAATCAATTATTGCTAACATGAGTTTAAACCTTTCTACAGTACTCCCTTAGTGCTCGGAAGCTCATCCGCATACTCAGGGTCAATAGCGACAGCCTTTCTTAATGCTCTTGCGGCTGCCTTAAAGCTGCCCTCAATAATATGGTGAGAATTTCTGCCTGCCAGCTGCTTAAGATGCAGATTAATCCTTGAATTTGATGTAAATGCCAGCCAGAATTCCTCTGTGAGCTGAGTATCAAAGCTTCCTACCTTTTCGGTAGGGATATCAAGCTCATAGCCTAAATATGAGCGTCCTGAAATATCCACCGCAGCAAGTATCAGAGCCTCATCCATAGGAAGTATTATGTCCCCATATCTTGTTATTCCTTTTTTATCTCCTAAAGCCTTAAGAAAAGCCTCTCCGAGAGCTATGCCGATATCCTCCACACTGTGGTGATCATCAACCCAGGTATCTCCGTCACATTTTACGCTTAAGTCAAAATGTCCGTGCTTTGCAAAAAGTGTAAGCATGTGATCAAGAAAGCCGACGCCGGTTGCTATATCTGATCTGCCTGTGCCGTCAAGCTCGAGCCTCAACGTAATTTTAGTTTCTGCAGTATTGCGGGTAATACTTGAATTTCTCATCAGCTCCTCCGTTCCTGCTCTTCCTGGTGCAGCTCTTTAACAGCAGCAATCAGTGCATCCATCTGCTCTTTTGTGCCTATGGTTATGCGATTGTAATCCTTTATTCGTTCCTTATTGAAATGTCTTACAAGTATTCCCTTCTTCTTAAGCTCTGCATAAAGCTTATCACCGCTTATCTTAGGATCTCTTACAAAAATGAAATTTGCCCTTGAATCAGTTATGGTAAAGTCAAGCTTCTCAAGCTCCGAGACAGTATACGCTCTGTTTTCCTCAATAGTACGGCAGTTGGCAGCAGTGTATTCCTCATCACAGAGCACACCGTAGGCCATGGCCATCGTCATGGAATTAATATTATAAGGATTAAAGGAGTACCTGATCGTATTAAGATCCCTGATCAGCTCCTTCGACCCCACAGCAAAGCCTATGCGTGCACCTGCAAGCGAGCGTGATTTTGAAAATGTTCTGATTACAAGTATATTGTCATAGTGTCGTGTAAGCGGAATGCATGAGCTGCCTCCGAAATCAACGTAGGCCTCATCAATAATAACCACATCATCAGGATGCGATTTAACAAGCTCCTCGACTGCAGCTGTCGAAAGTGAAAGTCCTGTGGGTGCATTAGGATTGGCAATAAATATGGTACAGCCCTTGCCTGCATAATCTGCAGTGTCTATAGTAAAATCCTTTTTAAGCGGAATCTCCTTATACGGTACGCGGTTAATCTCGGCAAATACCGGATAAAAGCCGTAGGTTATGTCCGGAAATACTGCCGGTCTTTTTTCATCACAGAAGGCCTTAAAGGAAAAGAACAGAAGCTCATCAGAACCATTGCCGAGTATAAGCTCATCAGGCTCAAGCCCATAAATTTCTGCAAGCTTTTCAGTCACTAAGCTGCAGGTCGGATCAGAATACAGATTAAGTGCTCTTTCATGCTCAGCCGCTATGGCCTTTGCCTTTTCCGAAGGCGGAAAAGGTGACTCATTGGTATTAAGCTTGATAAATTTGCGTCCC
>CAVALT010000073.1:0-7045 GCA_963589455.1 Clostridiales bacterium | reverse complement strand
TGCTGATTTAATCAGCATTTCCTTAACAGCCTCCGGCGGAACGCACGGATTTGCACGTGGGAAACATTTTAATCAGCATTCCCATAGTATCATCAGATAATTTTATAACTGCTTATGCTGCCATCGGGCACAGAATGGAGATCATTATGAGCTATCTGTATATATTATTGATAGTTATATTACTCGAGTTTGTATTCATTTTTTATGTAAATGCTTTAATGCAGAAAAAACGCACAGACCTGACAAAGGCAGCCGATCTTGATATGATTAACGAGCTTATAAAACGAGGTATTTTATCTGCTGCACCTGACGGCAACGGACTCAGTATCTCTCCTGAAGTGCTTCGCCAGGTACATTTTAGTCACATGCATGAACAGGAAATGGCTGATATTAAAAACACCATAAATGCTGCTGTCATCGGATCTGCAATGACCATGAGAAATATTCACGACTCAGATAATGACCATCTTCACCTTTAACGCAGCAAAAATGCGCAGCTCCTGTAGTTATACGGAATGTCTGCGCATTTTTTATCAACATTAATAGCTGGAACTGCCGTTAACTTCAGCCCCTGTACTCCTCATACAGTGCCTTGAAGGCCGGCATTGAATCCTCTATCGTTCTGCGTGCTACACAGTAGGATATACGTACATAACCCGGACAGCCGAAATCATCACTTGGAACCAGCAGCAGCTCATGTGCCTTTGCCCTGTCACTGAAGGCCTTTGCATCAGGCTCAAGTGCCTTAAGGAACAGGTAAAATGCGCCCTGCGGCTCCTTGTACTCATAGCCTATGCTCTTTAAGCCCTCACAGAGTATATCACGGTTGAGCTTATACTGACTGATGTCCGAGGTCTGTCCGACACAGCGTTCAATAACCCTCTGGAAAAGGCTCGGCGGATTAACAAAGCCAAGTGAACGTCCGCTGCCCATAACTGCAGCATAAACCATTGCAGCATCCTTCATGGAGGTATTTACCGCAATATATCCTATACGCTCTCCCGGAACCGACAGGGACTTGCTGAAGGAATAGCACATTATTGCATCATCATAATATTTAAGCGGACACGGTACCTTTACATCTCCGTAAACAATTTCTCTGTAAGGCTCATCACTGATAAGATATACTGTCTCACCCGTTTTCTCCTCCTGCTCACGCAGGGCATCTGAAAGTGCTCTGATATATTCCTCGCTGTAGACAGCTCCTGACGGATTATTGGGTGAATTAATGATGACAGCTCTTGTTCTGTCTGTAAATGCAGCCTTCAGCTTAGCTATATCCGGCTCAAGATTATCATCGGGCTGTACTGTTACCAGTCTGCCGCCGGCTCCCTCGACAAATACTCTGTACTCAGGAAAGAAAGGAGCATTTACTATAACCTCATCACCCGGAAGCAGTACAGCGTTCAGGCTTACGGTAAGACTCGCAGCCGCCCCGCAGGTAACATATATAAGCTCAGGTCTGATATCAATTCCGAAGCGTTCGTTAAGATCCTGCGCCAGCCTGGTTCTGAGCGGCATAATGCCGGCAGCCGTGGTATATCCGTGAATAACAGTGCTGTCTTCCTTAATCAGCTCTGCTATGGCTTCATTCACGCATGGCGGTGCCGGAACGTTTGGGTTGCCGAGACTGAAATCATATACCTTATCCGCTCCTATCTCCGCCTTACGGCGCGCACCATATTCCGCAAGCTCTCTGATGCAGCTGCGGCTCATCCCCCATGCAAGCTTATCCTTTGGCAACATATCCTGATCATCCTCCGATATTTATATTTTGTATCTGTTCAGCACCTTCAGTATTTCAGTATGAATTGACTGCTTGCAGGCAAATTCATACTGAAATACTGAAGGCGGCCAAGGCCCGGAGGGCCTCTGGCCGGCCACATCGAGGATTTGCGGAGCAAATTCGAGATAGGTGCTAAACAGTTACGTATTTTCAAGATTGCCGGAGCACAAAGTGCAGAGCAATCCTGTGTCGTCCGGCGGCAAAGTTACTATCGCCGCCGGCATAATTCTGACAGCATAATTTAACACAGCTGTTTAACAGGTTAAATCATTGATGATAATACCACTTATTTTTATGCTTGTCATTGCAAATCCGTCGCAGGAAACGCTTTAACCAGCGATTTCCCATATTTATCGCTTTACCGAAGCAGCCTTTTCAGCCTTCCGCTGTTTTCTCTGCTGCTTAAAGCTGTACATATTCTTATCAGCTCTTGCCTTAACACTGTCAGGACTGTCTCCTGCTTCAAATACCGCTGATCCGTAGGAAACCTCAGGCAGTATATTATAGGCTGCCCGCCTTGACTCCATAAGCCTTGTAAAGTTCCGGGTACATTTTTCTTCCATGCTCAGGTTTCTCAGCAGCACACAGAATTCATCTCCGCCTATTCTGTAGCAGAGTCCCTGACCGGCATAGGCTTTTCTTATACAGGAGGCTATAATTTTCAGACATTCATCACCTGCAAGATGACCGAAATTATCATTTACAGCCTTAAAATCATCAACATCGAAAACAATGAGCTTAAGTCTTTCCTTAAGCTTTGAGGTTCTGATTATATAGCTCTTTTGGCTCAGCAGCCCCGTAAGTCCGTCAACCTGCTGCCATATATCACAGCAGTACATGTAATACAGCAGCAGGAGCAGCGTAACACAAAGCCATGTCAGATGTATCTGCGGGTAAAATATCTGCGTTACGGCTCCGAACAGCAGCATGCCAATCATTATAATAATCAGCGGCCTGCCTTTATTCTGGTATCTGTTCATCAGCATAAGCGTAGCCCGCACCAGATAAATTATAGAATATAGGCATACAGCAAGGTAAATGAAGAAGCCTCCGCCTCTTGCATATACATTGTCGGCATCCACTGAAAATACTAATCCGAACGGCAGCGTTGCCGCCAAAAATATAAGATAAACTGCTTCAACAGCGATTGCTCTCATAAGGTTTCTGCTGTCACTTATACAGTAAGCAAAGCATATCGGCACCGCAGGTGTAAGACCAAAGCCAAGGTAATTCAGTATCACCGTCAACAGCCTGAATTTTGCCGGAAGACCCTCCGCACCTGTTGCAGCAACCTCTATAACCGATATAAAGGCAATAAGCATAGAGGAGCACATAAAGCTCCTTCGCTTATTCTCACTGAGACTGTCACTCTGTGCTATCAAAATTGCTGTAAATGCCAGGACCAGCAAATCTATGACTGTCAGCAAATAAAAATACATATCCATGCAGCTTTAATTCCTCTGATCCAAATTAAGGAAACGCTGATTAAAGTGTTTCCCACGCTGTATTTACGCTGCGAAGCAGCTAATTCCAAAGTAAATCCATGCGACCCGCAAAAACCTACAGCATCAGCTCTTTAATCTGCAAGCAGTCCTGCCAGAAGCTCAGCGACTGCCCTGTGGCCTGCCGGAGTAAAATGATCTCCGTCCTCTGCAAGCTCGATATCTGTTGTCCCAAGATCTGTATAAGCTATGTTAAGCTCCCTGCACATAAGCTTATACAGCAGTCCTCCGGCCCGTCTTAATTCCTCCACCATGTGTTCATCAGACCATGGTCCGACTTTTGTCTGCGCAGGTCCGAGCACTCTAAGGCTGACTGTTCCGTTCATTACAGCCTCATGCCACAATAGCTCCAGCAGCAGCTTCTTCATCCGTGCACATACATCTTCAGCCGTGAAGCCATAATTAGACTGTATATCATTTGCACCGAGCAGTATCCAGAGCTCAACAGGAGCCTGGTATTGTCCTGCAGCGGCATTGTCAAGAAGTGCCGTAAGCTCTGCAAGCTCCGCACCAGTATGAGGTATCTGTCTGCCATTTAATCCGACATTAACAGTATCCCAGCCTGTAAGCTCCGCAAGTATATCCACCCAGCGCCCGTCTGCCGGATAACGCTTTCCGGTTGATGAATCAAAGCCCCAGGTATTGGAATCTCCAAAGCAGATGACCGTGCCCTTACTCATATTACAAACCTCTTTCTGACTTTCCTTAATAATAAGGATGTTGTAGTCAAAAGTCCTCTCCGCAAGCAAGCCTGCATCGGATTCTGACGTTTTTGAACCTTGCAACATCATATTACAACACCGCATCTAAGCTCTGCAATACAAAACAAAGCTTTGATGCGGTGTTAAGGAAATACTTATTAAAATGCTGCCTTAATTTTCTCCCCTGTAGCGATCCAGAAGCTCCTGCTTAAGATCATAGAGCTTGCGGCTTAAATCAACATGTACAGTATTGGGGTTAACCAGACGCTTTGATTCCTCCCAGAGTGTATCCATATCCTGTCTGCATATCTCCTGAAGCTCCATTACTGTCGGCCTGTTATTGTAAATACATTTGCCGTTTTCAAATACATGCACCAGCAGAGGCTTCATAATATATGAACCGCCTTCAAGTCTGGTCTTCTTCCAGGTTTCAATCGGATCAAAAAGAGTCAGCGGTTCATTTTCATCATAAACCTCGTCACTGAGAGCTATGAGATCTGCAATTATCTTGCCTGTGTCCTTGCCGTAAATGCGGTAGATCACCTTGTCTCCAGGATTCGTTACCTTCTCTGTATTTTCGGAAATCTTGATCTTCGGAATCATTTCTCCGGTATCCGGATCCTCTATAGCTGCAAGCTTGTATACGCCTCCGAAGGCCGGCGTATCCTTTGAGGTAATAAGATTTGTTCCTACTCCCCAGCTGTTGATTGTTGCACCCTGAGATTTGAGCGAAGCTATAAGATGCTCATCAAGGTCGTTGGAGGCAGATATTACAGCATCGGTAAAGCCTGCATCATCCAGCATCTGCTTGGCACGCTTTGAAAGATATGCGAGATCTCCTGAATCCATGCGGATGCCGTATTTTCTGGACTTGATTCCGGCCGCACGCATCTCCTGGAATACCTTTATTGCGTTGGGAATGCCTGATCTGAGCGTATCATAGGTATCAACCAGCAGCAGGCAGGCATCAGGATAGAGCTTTGCATAGGTTCTGAAGGCCTCCAGCTCAGAGTCAAAGGACATTATCCAGCTGTGAGCATGAGTGCCCATTACAGGAATGTTGAACATCTTGCCTGCGATTACATTGGAGGTTCCGACACAGCCTGCAATAACGGCTGCTCTTGCACCGTATATGCCTGCATCCGGTCCCTGTGCCCTTCGAAGTCCGAATTCCATTACGCCGTCGCCCTTAGCAGCGTATACCACACGTGCAGCCTTGGTGGCTATAAGCGACTGGTGATTGATGATATTGAGCAGTGCAGTCTCTATGAGCTGAGCCTGCATGATAGGTGCCTTAACCTTAACTACAGGTTCCCTCGGAAACATCAGATTGCCCTCAGGTATGGCATATATATCTCCTGTAAATTTAAAATCTCTGAGATAATCCAGAAAATCCTTCTCGAAGAGGCCAAGTGAAGCAAGATATGCAATATCCTCATCAGTAAATCTGATATTCTCTATCAGCTCTATCACCTGTTCAAGTCCGCAGCTTACCGCATATCCGTTGCCGTCCGGATTCATACGGTAAAATGCATCAAATATAACATCAACATTTTTATCCTTGCGCTTATAATAGCCCTGCATCATGGTCAGCTCATAAAGATCTGTAAGCAGAGTGAGATTACGTCCGAATGTTGCCTTAGTGTCCATATTTTATCCTTTCGCAGTACACTGTGTACTGCAGCCTTTAAGCTTAATTAAACTTCATTATATTATTATGCCGTCTGAGTGTCAATCAAATCTATCTATTCAGGTGTCAAGACACAATTTACTGTACAAGCGTAAAACGCTGAGCAGCACGGCAGCTGAGATCGCAAAGGCCTTTGCTCCTGACCCTATCATATGCTTGTACTTTTGTATTATTTTGTGCTACTGTATTGGCAAAATAAACGGATATACAGGAGAAAATTAATATGAGTGTTAACGGATCCGAGCAGCTTACAAGAGCTGATATTAGAAGAATAGAAGAAGAAATAGAGTACAGACGCATGACTGTGCGTCCTGCTGCACTGAAGGCTCTTAAGGAGGCAAGAGCACTTGGCGATCTCTCTGAAAACTTTGAATATCACTGTGCCAAGCGCGACAACAACCAGAATAACAGCCGCATACGTTATCTTGAAAAGCTTCTGCGCTTTGCCACCGTTGTTGAAGAGGAGGCTGACGATACCAAGGTAGGCATGAATAATACAGTTTCAGTATATTTTGAAGAGGATGATGAGACCGATACCTACCGTATCGTTACGTCTATCCGATCTGACTCAAGAAGGGGACTTATATCAAATGAATCGCCTCTCGGAAAGGCTCTTATGGGACACTCAGTCGGCGACCGCATTGAGGTTGAGGTTCAGGGCGGCGAGGCATATCACGTTGTTATCAAGGCTCTCGATAAGACCGGTGAAGCAGATACGGATGAAATTCATAAATACTGATTTAACGTGATGCCAGGGTCAAAAGCCTGAAAGCCCAGGGCCTGTCATGTGTCAGGCTCTGGCTGATGCAATGCTCCTGTACTCAAGAGCACCGGCCCTGCTTGCATGCCCAAGGGCCTTCTGCACTGAACCGACATCCTTGCCGCGGCGTATAGCTGATACAGCAAAGCTGTGCCTCAGCAGCTGAGGTGTAACGTTATCCATGCCTGCATTTATTCCGCAGACATGAATTATCTTCCATAGGCCCTGTCTTGTTATCTTATCTCCGGCACAGCTTAAAAAGAAGGCTCCGCAGTCTGCATTTCCCACAAGAAGCTTATGTCTTACATCTGCATAGATCTTCAATGTCTCTGCAGTATGCCTGCTTAATGCTACGCTTCTTCTGCGGCTTCCAACTGTAAGTGTTCGTTCCTTAAGATCTACATCCTCTGTCTTAAGCTCAAGCACCTCGCTTACCCCAAGGCCTGCTGACGCAATCAGCTCAATAATAGCTCTGTCACGCATACCCTTCGGAACAGCAGAATCCACAGCTGCAATAATGCGCTTAACCTCTCTTTCCGACAGCACCTCAGGTGTCCTTCGTATCACCTTGGGTGCCTTCAAAAGCTCTGACGGGTTGGAGAAGGT
>CAVALT010000072.1:0-7176 GCA_963589455.1 Clostridiales bacterium | reverse complement strand
GTGCTGATATAGGCGACTGGCACGGCTATTCCTCCGACAATGAGCGCTTTAAGTATATGTACAGTCTCGGCTTCAGATATTTCTGCAATGTAGACAATAATCAGTACTGGGTACAGCTTGGAGATACCTATCTCAGACAGGGCAGACGTGCACTTGACGGATTAAACATGTGGCTGCAGATAAGCGGCCAGAACAGCAGACTGAGTGATCTGTTTGATGATGTAAGCAGTATCTTTGATCCGGCAAGACCTACGCCGGTGCCTGCTTATTAAGCCGCAGCCGCTGAGCTGATGACAGGGACAGAAGCATTTGCCGTTGGGCTCAGGACTGATATGAAATTGTCCGCAGCATTGTGCTTCTGCAAGCTTCATAACATAGTCAGCGGAAAATGGCTGCCGCATATAGGACGCAGCAAGGAGACACATGATTCAGCATATTAAAGGCATATTAACCGATATTGAGGACGGTCAGATAGTTATAGAGGCCTGCGGCGTCGGCTACGGCATAGGTGTGCCGGGCTCTGTTATATCAAAGCTTCCGCCGGTCGGCTCAGAGCTTAAGCTCTACACCTATTATTCAGTCAAGGAGGATTCTCAGAGTCTTTATGGCTTTCTGAATAAGGCAGACAGGGAGATGTTCAAGGCACTTATAGGAGTTAACGGTATAGGTCCTAAGGGTGCAATTGCCATATTGTCAGTGCTTAGTCCGGAGGAGCTCCGCATGGCCATTATAACAGGCGATGTTAAGAGCATTTCCCAGGCTCAGGGCATAGGAAAGCGAACTGCAGAGAGGCTTATTCTTGATCTTAAGGATAAGGTCGGAAGCTTTGCAGAGGACTTTGTAAGCGGAAAAGGAATCAGCGGGGCAGCGGCAGGACAGTCCGCAGCAGCATTTTCCGCAGGACCGGCAGCTGAGGCTATAGATGCACTAACGGCACTTGGCTACAGCCGGATGGAGGCAGGCAGAGCAGTCGGTGCAGTAATGCTTACCGATGACATTACAACGCAGGAGGTGCTGAAGGCAGCACTTAAAAATCTGAACAGACAATAATGAACGAGAAGAGACCAGCTGATAAAAAAAGAATAATTGCCATAGCACTGATGTTTGTATTTTTCCTCGGAGGAAGCAGACTGAGCCGCTATGTGGTCGAGCATAGACAAGCAGCAGCGGAAAATGAATATCCCATAACGAGAGATGTTTATCTCCTCGATACCTATTGCCAGCTGACGGTCTATGAGGGTGGAGGAAAGGAAGCACTTGATGCTGCCGTAGATGCACTTAATGCCTATGATGATACGATGAATTACTCCAAGGAGGGCTCAGATATCTACAATATCAATCACAGAGAGACTGACAGGGTAGAGCTGAGTCCGGATACAGCCGAGATGCTGACGCTTGCCAGAGAGCTCTGTATTGAGACTGACGGAATCCTGGAGCCGGCGATACGCCCGGTTACAGAGCTCTGGGACTTTAAGGAGAAAAAGAAGGTACCGGATGCCGCGCTTATTAAGGAGGCACTTGGCAGGGTCAAAAGTCTCGCCTGGGATATAGAGGGCAGTGAATTTGTGGCCTATGATGAGGACGTCCGCATTGACGTAGGTGCTATAGCCAAGGGCTTTATAGCAGATAAGACCAAGGAAGTGATGAAGGAGAACGGAGTCACCTCAGGGATCATCAATCTTGGAGGAAATGTGCTCTGCATAGGAGAGCGTCCTGACGGCACGCCATTTTCAGTAGGTGTAAAGGACCCGGGAGCTGAGGACGGCTATTCGGTGGCTCTTGAGCTTAATGATATATCAGCTGTTACTGCAGGAGCTTATGAGCGCTGCTTCACGGAAAATGGAGTGAGATATCATCATATTATAGATTCGTCTACGGGCTATTCGGCACAGACAGGACTTGAGTCTGTAACGGTAGTGGGACCGACATCGGCTATATGTGACGTGCTCAGTACATCCATGTTCATAATGGGAGAGGAAAAGGCAAAGGCTTTTCTTGATAAGTACAATGCTGCACACGGCACGGATTATAAGGCTTATTTTCTTGCCGAGGAAACAGGGGAAACAGGAGAGAGCTGATGCTGATAAATGAAATGCCGCTTAAGGCTGAGCCATCCTATGATTTCAGCCTGCTCGCGCCAAAGGAAAGAATAATATTTTTTGATATCGAGACTACCGGCTTAAGCGCCGCAAGCTCACAGCTGTATCTTATTGGTGCTGTATTTTACAATGAGGGGCAATGGCTGCTCAGGCAGTATTTTGCTGAGCGGCCCGAGGATGAGCCGAGGCTTTTAGAGGGCTTCTTTTCACTGCTCGATGAGCGCAGACGGCTCGGAAGAGTGATACTTTTAAGCTTTAACGGAGACGGCTTTGATATTCCGTATATTAATTACTGTCTGAGAGCACGGCACCAGCTGATGTATCATTTTCAGGGAACGTACAGCGTAGATCTCTTTAAACGCATCAAGCCGTATAAGAAGCTTATCGGCCTGGAAAACTGTAAGCTTAAGACTGTAGAAAAGCTCTGCGGAATTTACAGAGAGGATAAGTATAACGGCGGCGAGCTCATATACGTGTATGAGGAATACTTAAGGCTCAGCAGCCTTGACCCGGACAGCTGCGAGTATACTGATAATAATATGAAGCTAAAGGATGCCCTGCTTAAGACACTCCTGCTTCATAATGCAGAGGATATAATGGATATGCCCATGATTATGGATATCCTTGGCTATGACAGTCTGTTCGGAGGCGAATTTACCGTAATTGAGAGTAAGATAACGGACGGGGTCTGGGATATTCGGGCTAAGCTTTCCACACCTCTGCCGCGAGGCATATATTATGAGGATGAGTATCTGACTGCAAGCATATCAGAGGAGGACCGGCTCGGCCTTAATATTGCGGTAAATGTATACGAGGGGGAGCTTAAGAGCTTCTATGCCGACTACAAAAGCTATTATTATCTGCCTGAGGAGGACTGTGCCGTGCACAAGTCGCTCGGAGAATTTGTAGACAGGAAAAAGCGCAGGCAGGCTACGGCAAAAAACTGCTATCAGAGAATATCTGGACAGTTCATTCCCGAGCCTGAGGCAGTATTTGCACCTGTATTCTACAGGGAATACAGACAGCAGGGCTTTGGACAGATAGATATTAAAAATGAGGCCTTCAGCCTGTGCGAGGATGCCGCTGTCAGTGTGGATTTTGACAGAACAAAGCGCTATATTAAAGCAGTGCTTAATTCCATGCTGCAGGGGGCAGGGGCAAGGGCCTGAACAGATACATATAAAAATATATGGGAAGACTGATTAATACAGGAATTGAAAAGGAAGAAAAGGTTCTCGAGAACAAGCTGAGACCACAGCTTCTGGATGACTATATCGGACAGGGCCGCATCAAGGAAATGATGAAGGTATATATACAGGCCGCAAAATCCAGGGGCGAAGCAATGGATCATGTGCTGTTCTACGGGCCTCCCGGACTCGGAAAAACCACGCTTGCAAACATTATAGCCAATGAAATGGGCGTTAACATGAAGGTGACAAGCGGACCGGCGATAGAAAAGCCTGGTGAGATTGCTGCACTGCTCAACAGTCTTGAGGAGGGCGATCTGCTCTTTATAGATGAGATACACAGACTTAACCGTCAGGTTGAGGAGGTGCTGTACCCGGCAATGGAGGACTTTGCGATAGATATCATGCTCGGAAAGGAAGCCAGTGCGAGGTCAGTGAGACTCGATCTGCCGCATTTTACGCTTGTTGGAGCAACGACCAGAGCAGGACTTTTGAGTGCACCGCTCAGGGACCGTTTCGGTATTATTGCCAAGATGGAATTCTACACGCCTGAGGACCTTAAGAAGATAGTTTTCAGGTCGGCAGGGGTGCTCGGAGTCGGGATAGATGATGACGGAGCAATGCGGATAGCCAGAAGGAGCCGCGGAACACCAAGACTTGCCAACAGGCTGCTTAAGCGTGTGCGTGATTATGCGGAGGTTAAATACAACGGAAGCATAACCAGAGAGGCAGCAGACTACGCTCTGGATATACTTGATGTGGATAAGCTCGGCCTCGATCAGAATGACCGTGAATATCTGCTCACCATTATCGAGAAATTCAAAGGCGGGCCGGTAGGAGTGGATACAATCGCGGCTGCACTCAGCGAGGACTCGGGTACTCTGGAGGATGTTATTGAGCCTTATCTGCTCATGAACGGACTTATACAGAGAACTCCGAGAGGAAGAGTTGCCACCGAGGCGGCATATGAGCATCTGGGGATTGAATTCCTCGGACAGCAGAGTCTGAAGGTCTGAGCATATCGGGAGAATTATCAAATGACTAAAAAAAATGACAACAAGGGTACGGCAACAGATGTACTGATTGCCGGCAAGGTATATACATTAAGAGGTGCTGAGCCTGAGCACCTGCAGAGAGTGGCGGCACTGCTCAATCAGAAGACACTAGAGGTTAAGAATGCTCAGGGTTATAAAAATCTTGATCCTGAGTATAAGGAGCTGCTGATGAACATCAATCTTGCCGATGAGTATTTCAGGGCCTGCGATGAGCTGACCGCACTCAGGGAGGATATGGATGCCAGGGAAAATGAGCTGTATGCAGCAAGACATGAGCTTGTAAGTCTTAAGCTTAAGCTGGAAAATGCGCTGAGACAGCAGAATGTGCTTGAAAAGAGAGCAGAGGAATGGAAGAACAGATATGAGGAGCTTAAGGGAGAAAGCACACAGGAAAACTGAGCTGCTGAGTCCGGCTGGCTCCTATGATTCTGCAAGAGCAGCTGTAAATGCGGGGGCCGATGCCATTTATATGGGCGGCCCTCTTTTTTCGGCACGCGCATTTGCAGAGAGCTCAGGCGAGGACATGCTGCTTCAGACACTTGATTTCTGTCACTTAAGGGGTGTTAAGGTATACATGACGCTTAATACCCTGCTTAAGGATGCAGAGCTTTGCGAGGTCAGGGATTACCTTAAGCCCTATGTCGACAAAAGACTTGATGGAGTCATTATACAGGACCTTGGAGTATTCAGGCTTGTGCGGGAATGGTACCCGGAGCTTGAGCTTCATGTGAGCACTCAGGCTGCAGTTACCGGAGTAAGAACAGCGGCAGCATATCTTAAGCAGGGAGCAAAGAGGATAGTGCTTGCAAGGGAACTGAGCCTGTCGGAGATAAGGGATATAAAGGATAAAACCGGAGCGGAGCTGGAGGTATTTGCCCATGGAGCACTCTGCTATTCCTACAGCGGAAACTGCCTGATGAGCTCATTTATAGGAGGACGCTCAGGCAACCGCGGAAAATGCGCAGGAACCTGCAGACTTCCGTTTGAGGTGTGTGACAGCACCGGGCAGCCGCAGGGCAGGAGGGAAGAACGCTACTGTCTGTCAATGTGCGATCTTAATACGCTGCGGAGGCTGCCGGAGATGATAGAGGCAGGAGTATATTCCTTTAAGATAGAGGGACGCATGAAATCATCTGTGTATACGGCTGCGGTAACCAGCGTTTACAGGAAGTACCTTGACCTGGCCGAGAGATATGTGGAAAATGAGGCAGCTCAGATCAGCAATGCTGCCGAAGGGACAGATATACAGAGGACAGATTATAAATCTAACCATAAAGATAATATTGAATCAGATTGTAAACAAAACAGGACGCTGCAAAACAGAAGGTCAGACACCACGATCTACAGAGTTGAGCCTGAGGATGAGCGGCTGCTTTCAGAGGTATTTGACCGCTCAGGCACAACTGATGGTTATCTTGACGGCAGAAACGGACGCAGCATGCTGACGCTGCTTGAAAAACCGGAATACAGAAACCGCGATGAAACTCTTATAGATAAGCTTAAAACCGAATATATTGACAAAGATGCATTGCTTCCGATTAAAATCGAAGCTAATCTTAGATACGGCAGTCCTATAGGGCTTATATACAGCTATGGGGACATAAGCGTCAGAAAAATGTCTGAGCTTAAAGTACAGGAGGCAGGTAAGCGTCCAACCTCGGAAGCTGAGATTGCGGATAGGATTTGCAGACTGGGTGGAACGGATTTTGAGGCTGAGGCATGTGTTATTAATATGGATGACAACTGTTTTGTGCCAATGAGTGCTCTTAATGAGCTTAGGAGAGAGGCAGCGGATGAACTCAGACGACAGATACTTGAGAACTACTGACACAGCTATGGTTAAGGCCAAGGCAGATGACGTGGGTGATATGAGCAACGACAGTGAAATCCCGGCTTCAGGTGAAGCAAAGCAGAGGGATATGGATACTGTCGTAGGTTTAGATTACACGGAAGGCTCTCAGTTGATATCTGAAAGAAATAAAATAGCTGGCACGTCAGAAATGAAGCATAAGAAAAAAAAGCTTCACGCTGCATATACGAGGGTGACAGTCGAAACGGCAGAGCAGCTTAATGCCTGTCTTGGTTCGGCAGACCTTATATATATAGACAGCGGCTTTTTTGATGCGGCCGAATACAGGCAATGCGTTGATAAGATACATGCAGCAGGTAAGCTTGCAGGGCTCAGGCTTCCGTATATCTGGAGAAACAAAGCAGAGGAGTACTTTGACAGCCATCTCGAGGCTGTGAGGAAAGCCGGCTTTGATATATACCTGTTCCGCAATATTGAAGGGTTGCTTTATTTTTATGAGCAGGGACTTTTAGCGGATACACCTTTTGCAGCAGACAGCAGTCTGTATATATTTAACAAGGCTGCTGCAGATGAGCTAAAGGAGCTTATTCCGGAGGAAGTGAGATCCAACTTCCTGTCAGCAACGCTGCCGCTTGAGCTAAACGGAAGAGAGCTTGAGAAGCTGACAGGTCTTCTGCATACAGAAAACCGATTCAGCTGGGATGAAAATTGTGGGGCAGAAGGCAGTACAGATGAAAACGGAAATACCGGAAACGAAGGAACTCTGAGCATCACAGCCTCTGACGATACTGATGAAAAAGAAGAGAATAATAAGAGAGAAACCAGTGCGGAAGCTTCAGCAGTTGAAGCAGTGACGGATTATGAGCTTACAGTCTATGGCAGAGCTCCCATGATGATATCAGCTCAGTGCATCAATAAGACAGTAAACGGATGCGACAGACAGCAAAAGCAGCTTTTCCTCAGGGACAGAAAACAGGCAGAGCTGCCTGTAAAAAACTGTTGCAGATTCTGTTATAACCTGATAT
>CAVALT010000071.1:4499-7246 GCA_963589455.1 Clostridiales bacterium | reverse complement strand
TTTATTATTTTGAGCTTGGGACCCTTAGTATCCCTTTATTCCAGCTCAAATGCGCCGGTATAAAGCTTGTAATAGGTGCCCTTCTTCTCTATCAGTCTCTCGTGATTGCCTCTCTCTATAATAGAGCCGTGGTCAAGCACCATGATTACATCCGAATTCTTAACAGTTGACAGTCTGTGTGCTATTACAAATACCGTTCTTCCCTTCATGAGTCCGTCCATGCCGGCCTGCACAAGCGCTTCGGTTCTGGTATCGATGGAGGATGTAGCCTCATCAAGAATCATTACAGGCGGATCTGCAACGGCTGCTCTTGCTATGGATATAAGCTGTCTCTGTCCCTGTGACAGTCCGCTGCCATCACCCTTAAGCACCGTGTCATAGCCCTGCGGAAGCATCCTTATAAAGCTGTCGGCATTTGCAAGCTTAGCTGCTGTGATGCACTGCTCATCAGTAGCATCGGGATTGCCGTAGCGCAGGTTCTCCATGACAGTACCGGTAAACAGATTGACCTCCTGCAGTACTATGCCGAGGCTTCGTCTGAGATCAGCCTTTTTAATCTTATTGATATTAAGTCCGTCATATCTTATCCTGCCGTCCGCTATATCATAGAATCTGTTGATAAGATTGGTTATGGTAGTCTTGCCTGCACCTGTTGCTCCTACAAATGCAACCTTCTGTCCCGGCTCTGCATACAGCGTTATATCGTGCAGTATCTGCTTTTTCTCCTCATAGCCGAAATCAACATGGTCAAATACTATCGCTCCCTGAAGTCTGGTATAGGTCACGGTACCATCCTCATGAGGATATTTCCATGCCCATATGCCGGTATGCTCAGTACATTCCTCGAGCACTCCGTCCGTCTCCCTCGCATTTACCAGAGTTATTACGCCTTCATCAGTCTCAGGCTTCTCATCCATAAACGCAAATATACGCGAGGCTCCGGCAAGCGCCATGATTATGGAGTTAAACTGCACGGCTATCTGGGATATCGGATTGATAAAGTTCCTCGACAGGGTCAGGAATGAAGCAATCATGCCGAGCGTCATAGTGTCAAAGCCGAAGAGTCCAAGGTTCGGGATCTTATATATGGCCATCCATGAGCCGACAAGCGCAATTATTACATACTGCAGATAACCAAGTGCATTCATTATCGGCATCATTGAGTTGCCGTAGCTGTTCGCCCTGTAGGAATTATGCTCCCAGTCCGCATTTCTGCGCTCAAGCTCAGCCTTAGCCTCAGGCTCATGACAGAATACCTTTATAACCTTCTGGCCGTTGATCATCTCCTCAACATAGGCATCCAGATCTGCAAGCTTCTGCTGCTGCGCCGCAAAATATCTTCCGCTCTTTCCCGCTATCTTTTTTACCGCCTGCATAACAAAATAAACGCTGATGCAGACCAGCACTGTCAGCCATATGCTCACATACAGCATGCAGCAGAATACGGCTGCTATGGTAAATGCCGATGAGAGCAGCTGCGACATGGACTGCGCTATCATCTGGCGAAGCGTATCCGTATCGTTGGTATAGAGACTCATCGTGTCTCCGTGAGTATGCGTGTCGAAATATCTTACCGGCAGCCACTGCATCTTCTCAAACATATCATCACGTATGTGCTTCAGTGTGCCCTGCGCCACGGTTACCATTGCCGTGCTGTAAATAAGCGTGGAAATGACTCCGACTGCATATATTGCAGCCATTGTAATGAGTGCATGCAGCAGACCTGTATATACCGGCTCTGACTGTCCGAGCATAGGTACTATATAATTATCTATGAGAGACTGCAGAAATACCGACGAGCCGGCTCCTGCAACTGCACTCAGCAGTATGCATATAACTACAATTATAAGTATTCCGCGGTATTCTCTCATATATCTGAGCAGACGCTTTAAAGTCTCCGGATCAAATTTGTCTCTTGATTCCATCAGTCCTCTCCTCCCTTCTGCTGTGATTCATATACCTCGCGGTAAATGCTGCTGCTTCTTATCAGCTCCTCATGTGTTCCTGTATCGGCGATCTGTCCGTCATCGAGCACTATGATCATGTCGGCATTCTGCACCGAGGTAAAGCGCTGTGCAATTATAATTTTGGTGGTTTCCGGCAGATATTCTCTGAAGGCCTTCTGTATAAGTGCATCCGTCTGAGTATCAACCGCGCTCGTTGAATCATCCAGTATCAGCACCTTGGGCTGCTTCAGCAGTGCTCTTGCTATGCACAGACGCTGCTTCTGTCCGCCTGAGACATTGGTTCCGCCCTGCTCTATATAGGTATCATATCCGTCAGGCATGCCCTGAATGAATTCATCCGCCTGAGCCAGAATGCAGGCCTGTCTGATATCCTCATCAGAGGCATTTTTATTGCCCCAGCGCAGGTTTTCCTTTATAGTGCCGCTGAACAGCTCATTTTTCTGAAGCACCATCGCAACAGCATTTCTAAGCGTATCAAGATCATAATTTCTTACATCCACACCGCCAACCTTTACCTGTCCGCCGGTAACATCATAGAGACGCGGGATCAGCTGTACAAATGAGGACTTTGAGGAGCCGGTTCCTCCGATAATGCCTATGGTCTGGCCTGAGCGGATGTGCAGATTAATGTCCTTAAGCACCGGCTTATCCGCCTTCTGTGAATAAGCGAAGTTAACATTTTCATAATCAATGTCACCGTTTCTGACCTCATATACAGGCGTATCCGGGTTTACGATATCGGTCTTCTCACTGAGCACCTCTGCTATACGTTCTGCTGAG
>CAVALT010000071.1:1239-4489 GCA_963589455.1 Clostridiales bacterium | reverse complement strand
ACCATGGACAGCATCATAAGACTCATAAGTATCTGCATACCGTAGGTGAACATAGCCGTGAGGCTGCCTGTTGTAAGGCCAAGCTCCGGATTATTGCCGCTCAGGATAACTGCCTTTGCACCGATCCAGGAGATCAGGATAAGGCAAATGTACATGCAGACCTGCATAAGCGGTCCGTTCAGAGCTATCAGACGCTCGCCGTAAGCAAAGTCCTTATAGATGGATGATGAAACTGTCTCGAATTTGTCTATCTCGTGCTGCTCCTGATTGAAGGACTTGACAACTCTTATTCCGTGCAGATTTTCCTGAACTATACTGTTAAGCTTGTCGTAGGTATGGAATACTCGGTTGAAGACAGGCGTAACCTTGACTATGATCAGGAACAGCAGCACAGCCAGAATCGGGATTACTGCAAAAAATACCACTGATATCTCACGGCTTATGCGGTAGGCTACAATCATTGAAAATATAAGCATTACAGGGCCTCTGGCGAGCATACGTATGATCATCTGGTATGCATTCTGGAGGTTCGTAACGTCTGTTGTAAGTCGTGTTACTATGGATGCCGTTGAGAATTTATCTATATTTGAAAATGCAAAGGTCTGCACATTGTCAAACATATCCCTGCGCAGATTGGCTGCGAAGCCTGCCGATGCCTTAGAGCCAAGATCTGCTGACAGCATGCCTGTAATAAGCTGAAGCACTGTAAATATGAGCAGTGCAAAGCCGTATCTGCATACGGCACTCATGGTGCCCTCTTCAATACCGAAGTCAATGAGTCTCGACATACATAGCGGTATGATGATCTCAAATATAACCTCCGTTACTGACAGAAGCACTGTGAGCCACGAGGTCTTCCTGTATTCCCGAAGGCTCCTGGAAAGTGTTCTTATCATTGCTATTTCAACTCCTTTTCCTGTTAAATCTGAAAATCTGTTTAGCACCTTGCACCTCGAGGATTTGCGAAGCAAATTCGAGATGGGTGCTATGTAGCTGCTTATTTTTAAGATTGCAGAAGCACTTTTTTAAGGAAACGCTGATTAAAACGTTTCCCACGGATTTGCGCTGCGAAGCAGCTAATTCTAAAGCAAATCCTTAAACTTCCTCTGTCCAGTCCGGCTCTGTACCTGAAGCGCACAGATTGCCGTAGATAACTCCAAGCATACGCTTAAGCTCCGCAGTCTCTGCCTCGCTCAGACCGTTCAGCAGTCTGCGCTCATGCTCTGCTCTGACCTTTTCAATCGATCTTCCGAGTTCAACTGCCTTATCGGTCAGACTTACCAGCTTATTGCGCCTGTCCCTGGGATCAATCTTAGTCTTAAGCAGTCCCTTCTGCTCCATCCTCTGAACCAGGCCTGCAACCGTCGGATGCGATACCTTAAGATCGGCCTCTATTTCCTTCTGACCGACATATCCACCGCCTGATTCCACAAAGCAGAGTACTCTACTCTGAGTAAAGGTAAGACCCTGCTCCTTAAGCTCAGCATCCGCCTTGGCCTTCATCTTATCATTGATATTCTTTATAAGATAACCGAGGCTGGCATTCTCCTGAGGCTCCGCAGCAGCAGTCGATGAGCTTGTGCCTGGCGATGTGAACGATGCTGCAGCCGTTGCAGCTGCAGGTTGCGCAGGTGGTGCTGCCGGTTCGGTTGGTATAGCTGAGGCTGGACCTGATTCAGTGTGTCCAGCCGTGTCCGCAACTGTGTTTGCCATATGAGGACTCGGTCTTTCGTCAGGCCGTTCTTCTTTTATATTCATATTCTGTATACTTCTCCCTTTTTTTGAATAAACATGTGCCGTCAGGGAAACGCTGGTTAAAGCGTTTCACACGCCGGATTTGTTCTGTGAAGCAGCAAATTTCCTTACAAATCCGTGCGCTCCGCCGGAGGCACATTAAAAATGCGTAGCACACTACTTATTTTAGTAGCATGCTACGCATTTTATTATTTTTTTAACAAATAGTCAAGTGTGTTTCAGATGTTCACATTTCTTTCAGAAAATAGCAAAAACCTCCTGCAGGCTGACCTGCAGGAGGTTCTATAATACACTCACACTTTATTTCTGGTATCAGATAACGAAAAACCGTTAAATCAATAAACCATTCTTCCGTTCGAATCAAAGTTATGGTTAGCTCCGTCTATATACATCATACCGGTAACCATAGCTCCGTCGCTGCCGAGATAATAGGTTGAGCCGTTTAAGTTAAGCCAGCCTGTCTTCATCCATCCGGCCTCATCAAAATAATACCACTTGCTGTTGATGCATTCCCATGCATTCTTGGTGCAGCCTCCGTCAGCATGCTTATACCACCATCTGCCGGTGCCGTCTGTCGCCTGAATCCACTGAGACTGCGATACTGTATTTCCGGGTCCTATCATCATAATAGCCTGAGTACCGGAATTATTCGAGGTCTGTGAGATTGTCTGTGCTGAGAAATACTTGTCATCAGACTCATACCAGTCAGACCATCCGCTGTTCTTATTGTAGGCTCTTACCTCAAAATAATAGTAGCCCTCTTTGTTGATTAATGAGCCAAGACTGTAGCTCTTGTTCTTTGTGTCCTTGGTATCAATACGTGAGCCGTCTCTATATACACGTACCTGATACTTGGTAGCCTTGCCGTCTACGCTCCATTTGGCTGTGGAACCGCTCCAGAAGGCATCCGAAATTGCCGCATAATAGCTTCCGCTGTCATAGTCATAATAGGTATTATAATATGTATCATAGTAGGTATTATAATAGGCATCGTAATACGCATCCCAGTAGCTGTCATCCACATCCGAGGTCACGGTGCTCAGATAAAGCTGATAAGCAGGATCACTGTCCCAGTCATCACTGTTGTCACTTGGATAGTAGCCGTACATATTGTAATACCAGTCCTGGTATTTTGTAGCAAATGCAGTCATGGACATGCCTAATATGCATGCTGATGCAGCTGCAAATACAGCCAGTTTTTTAAATTTCATACTGTATTCCTCCTTTTATCGGAATATTCTGTGAATGTATGCTGAAAACTTAGTTATACACATTAAGGAAACGCTTTAATCAACATTTCCTTAATTCGCACTGAAATACGGAATGTGCTGAACAATTACATACATTATAACCCAAACTCCATATTTTGTATCGCAGCATATGAATATTTGTCAAACCTTATTATAATCGTAAGAAATAAACCTCAAAGTTGACGCAAATGTCATCCACTAGTGCCTACCACGCAAAAAATGCGGCATATATCGAAATATATACC
>CAVALT010000071.1:0-1229 GCA_963589455.1 Clostridiales bacterium | reverse complement strand
GTCCTAATATCGTCCGGCGGAAAACGCCTTTGACACCATCATCATTTTACTAAGATTAATAAACCGTATTACGGTGTAAAGTCCTTAACTTAGGTTGTGCTTAGAAAAACGCTGCTTAAATCAGTGTTTTCTTAAACCTCTGCCCACTCTGCATCCTTCCACTTCGGATGCTCATATACCTTCTTGTCTGCTACGTACGGCCACTTCTTGCCCTCTGCTACCGCGAAGCAGCCCTCTGCACACATTGTATGCATACGGATTACAGCCTCACGTGTCTGTGCAGCTGAATGCGGGCTTACTATAACATTAGGACAATGAAGAATCTCATCATCAACAAGTGTCGGCTCATGATAGAATACATCAAGTCCTGCACCTGCTATGCTTCCGCTCTTAAGTGCCTCACAGAGTGCCGGCTCATTAACGATCTCACCTCTGCTGCAGTTGATAAGTACAGCAGTCTTCTTCATTGCATCGAGCTCTGCCTTATCGATAGTGTTGTTTGTAACTCCGTCGATAAGCGGCATCTGTACGATTACAACATCAGCAGCCTTGATAGCCTCCATCTTGTCATCATATTTCTCAACTCCAAGCTCAGCCATCTGCTCCTTTGTAAGGAAGCCGTCGAAGCCGATAACCTTCATGTCAAGACCCTGTGCAAGATGTGCAATGATCTTGCCTATGGTTCCGAGACCGATAATAAGGCAGGTCTTATCCTCAACCTCAAATGCCTTCTTGGCATCTCTGATCTTCCAGTTGCCCTTGCGCTGCTCAACATCTGACTCTACCATATTCTTTGACAGAGCCATCATAAGTGAGATGGCATGCTCTGCAACCGAACGGTTGTTTGCACCCGGAGTGATAACTACAGGAATTCCTGCTGCTGTTGCTGCTTCAACATCAACGCTGTCATATCCGATTCCGGTACGTCCGATAACCTTAAGATTTTTGCACTCCATAACCTTCTGGTCTATAGCAAGCTTATCAGCAACTCTTACGATAAAGATCTCAGAGTCATCAAGCTCATTAAGATAGTTATGCGGATGTGCATCATGTGCAACAAATACCTTGTCTGCCTTGCTCTCTACGAGGGACATTCCCTCCGGACCAAGTGCCTCAGTCATAGTAACCTTCATGAAAATTCCTCCTGCCGCAGCGCGGCAAAACCCCAATGTATATTTTTTGTATCTGTTCAGCACCTTCAGTATTTCAGTATGAATTGACTGCTTGCA
>CAVALT010000070.1:0-7338 GCA_963589455.1 Clostridiales bacterium | reverse complement strand
ATAAAATAAGAATATGATTGATCAGCGGATATCTCGAATTTGCTGCGCAAATCCTAGATATAGACGTCCAAAGATCTTTGGGTTATTGGATATTGTTCAGCAGATAATCTCGAATTTGCTGCGCAAATCCTCGATATAGATGTCCAAAGCTCTTTGGGTTATTGGATATTGTTCAGCCTACATCTCGAATTTGCTTCGCAAATCCTCGATATAGACGTCCAAAAGCCCTTCGGGCTTTGTCCGCATCAGACATACCCGAGCCTGAATACCCGCAAGCGGTTATTCGTGCTCGGATATGTCTGATGTGCTGAACAACATAAATATACCATACCATATTAAACTTGCAAATATGCGGGAAATTGAATACGATATATACTCGGCTGACCCAGAGGGTTTTGAAGATTATGGGTCAGAGAGGATTTTGGGAAAGGAATTATACTTATGTTTGAAAATATTGATGCTATGATCAAGATGCGCAGTGCCTGGGGGAAGTTTGCGGCTAATCATCCGCGCTTTTCAGCCTTCCTGGGTGAGATAGGAAGGAGCGGAGCGCCTGAGGGCACCATAATAGAGATGCATATCGAATATCCGGACGGCAGACATTTAAGCTCCAACATGAGAGTTTCTGCATCGGATATAGAGCTTATAGAAAGTCTTAAATCAATGGCTAAAAAGTAAATATCACAGAGTCTGTTTAAAATTTCACAAAAAATAACGGCCTGACCAATATTTTTTTGTGATTAATTTCAGCAAATGTCTTTATATAGCCAGCAGTTAATGTTAAAATACAGATATTCAATGCAGACAGTCTTGTGCCGGAGCCACTGCAGCAGAGCAGGAGAGCATCATATGGATGAGAGCAAAGCCGGTACAGAAGCTGCCGTAATTGTATAGCGAATTGCACAGAAGTAATGAGAACTTTGAGCAGGGAGATTGTATTATGGTTAAGATGTTGATTATTGCCGATGATTTCACCGGTGCGCTGGACACGGGAGTTAAATTTGCCGAGGCAGGAGCCCGGACAAAGGTAATGACCAAATGGGATGATAATTTTCCGGATGATCCGTCAGACGTGCTTGTATTATGTGTTCCGACGAGACATGATACTCCGCTTGATGCCTACCGCAGAGTGCGCAAGGTAGTGGAGATAGCTGACGGCAGAGTCGGAAGCATTTTCAAAAAGACTGACTCGGCACTCAGAGGCAATATCGGAGCTGAGCTTGCTGCAGTATTAGAGGGCTGCTCTGAGCCGCATAATATGTATTTCATACCGGCGCTTCCGGCTATGAACCGCGTTACCTCAGGAGGCGTGCATTATATAGACGGCATTGCGGTCAATGAATCAGTATTCGGACGTGATCCCTTTGAGCCTGTAACCGAGAGCTATATACCCGAGCTTATGCGTCAGCAGTGTTCTGCACGCATTAAGTCCATATGGGCAGAGGATGCTATCAATGCCACGCCGCATTGTGAGAAGCGCGCTATCCTTGTATATGACTGCGAGAGTGAGGCAGATATGAAGGCAGAGGTTGCCACACTCTGCAGGGACGGTATTCCGAAGCTGCTTGCTGGCTGTTCAGGCCTTGCGGAGGAGCTTGCACGCAATATGGGCTTCGAGAACAGCGTTGAAGCACCTAAGAAGGCCGGCACGCTGGTGGTTGTCTGCGGAAGCGTCAATCCGATATCCGGCAAGCAGATGAAGTATGCTGAGGAAAATGGCTTCAGCCGCATACATCTTACAGGTGCACAGCTTCTTGATGAGGAAAACAAGTTCGGTCCTATGGCACAGGGACTTGTGCTTATCAGCTCAGCCGGCAACGGTCTCGTGGTAGATACGCTCAATGCCAAGAAGGGCATGCTTGAGACTACTGACGAGGAGCAGAGAGAGGAGCTTCGAAAGAAGATATCAGGCCGGGCAGGCATGCTGATCAAGGACATGTGTGATGCAGGACTTGATTCCAGACTGCTTATAGTAGGAGGCGATACATTGCTGGCATTTGCAACTGCCATAGGCTGCAATGAGTATTATCCTGTATGCGAGGTTGAATCCGGAGTTGTACTGTTCAGGGTAACCTACAACGGCAAGGATTATGAGATTATCTCCAAATCCGGCGGCTTCGGAGACGAGGATCTGCTGGTCAAGATCGTAGAGGGCAAGCTTTGATGTTGATGCAATGCTGATATGCCCAAGGCGGCCAAGGTCTATCCGAAGAGCCTGAGGCAAGCCGCAATGATGAGCTGCAGAGCAAATTCGAGACGGCGGGTGAATAGCTGCGTTGATTTTAAGTTGACAAAAAGCTTTCAGCTATGCTAATCTACGCTTAAATAACAGGGAGTAGTTCACATCGGTTCGCCGATGAGGTACTGTTCGTCATCACGCCTACTGTCTGCAGGATAGCAGACAGCTAAGCCGGACAGCACACATGATTATGAGTTGAGCGAGACTTTTATTGTATTCTTAGAGTACAATAAAAGTCTTTTTCTTATACCCGGGATTAAGGAGAGGAGTACTATGGATAAACATTACTGGGAGCAGGATGCAGCCGGAATAATGGAGCAGTTCAAGGTCGGTTCAGAAGGACTCAACAGCCGCGAGGTCGAGGAGATCAGAGCAAGGGTCGGAGAGAATATCCTGATGGAGGAAAAAAAGAAAAGCCTGCTTGAGGTATTTGCCGGACAGTTCTGCGATCTCTGCGTCATCATACTGATAATAGCAGCAGTTATAAGCGCATTTTCAGGAAATGCAGAAAGCACCATTGTAATCATAGCGGTGCTGATAATGAATGCCATACTCGGTACTGTCCAGCATCAGAAGGCTCAGAAATCACTGGAGAGCCTTAAGCAGCTGTCCTCGCCTAATGCCAAGGTTATGAGAGACGGAATAAAGATAGAGATACCCTCAAAGGATGTTGTGCCCGGCGATATCTTAATGCTTGAAGCCGGCGATATGGTTGTTGCGGACGGACGCATTATCAGCAATCATTCTCTGCAGGTCAATGAAAGCTCGCTTACCGGAGAATCAAACGGAATAGACAAGACTGACGGCGTGCTTGAAGGCGATAAGGCGTTGGGCGACCGCATAAATATGGTATTTTCAGGCAGCCTTGTAACCTACGGAAGAGCAGAGGTTATAGTAACTGCTACGGGTATGAACACAGAGCTCGGCAAGATTGCCGGACTTATGAATACTGCAAAGAAGCGCAAGACTCCGCTGCAGGAGAGCCTTGATCAGTTCAGCGGCAGGCTCGCAGTATTAATAATGATTATCTGTGCTGTTGTATTCGGACTCTGCATGTTCAGGAAAATGAGTCTGCTTGATTCACTGATCTTTGCAGTCGCACTGGCAGTTGCAGCTATCCCGGAGGCACTGACCTCAATAGTTACAATAGTTCAGGCCTTCGGAACACAGAGGATGGCCAGGGAAAATGCTATAATCAAGGAGCTTAAGGCAGTTGAAAGTCTGGGCTGCGTATCTGTCATATGCTCAGATAAAACAGGCACGCTCACGCAGAACAAGATGACTGTGCAGCAGATATATATAGACGGAAGGCTTTATGATCCCGAGGAGCTTGAGCTTGACAATATGACTCACAGATATCTGCTCTATGATGCCGTGCTTACAAATGACTCAAGCATTATTGACGGCAGGGGCATAGGAGACCCGACAGAGTATGCACTGCTTGAGATGTTCAGAAGGATACATGCTGTGGAAAACAGTGTATTTGCCCGTCTCGGCATGCATGAGGATATCATAAGGAATAATCTTAAGCGAATGGAGGAGGTTCCCTTCGATTCCGACCGTAAGCTGATGAGCACCAAATATATGCTGCACGGCGAACCTACAATACTCACCAAGGGCGCTGTTGACGTGCTTATAGACAGATGCACGCACATACGCATAAATAATGAGGTACGTCCGATCACAGACGAGGATAAGGTAGCCATCACAAGGCAGAACAGTGAGTTTTCGGAAAATGGCTTAAGAGTGTTAGCATTTGCCTACAAGGATTCCGATGAGGTATTACGCATTGAAGCTGAGTACGGCTTTACCTTCCTTGGACTTATTTCCATGGTGGACCCGCCGCGTCCTGAATCAGTACAGGCTGTAGCAGATGCAAAGAGCGCAGGAATACGTACTGTAATGATCACAGGAGATCATAAGATTACGGCAACGGCTATAGCCAGACAGATAGGCATATTCGGTGAAAATGACATAGCAGTAACAGGTATGGAGCTTGATGCCATGAGCGATGAGGAGCTTGAGAAAAAAATCGAGCACATATCAGTTTATGCCAGAGTATCTCCGGAAAATAAGATACGAATAGTTGATGCATGGCAGCGCAGGGGACGTATTGTAGCCATGACAGGCGACGGCGTAAATGATGCCCCGGCGCTTAAGAAGGCAGATATCGGAGTTGCCATGGGCATCACCGGAACCGAGGTTTCCAAGGATGCTGCGGCAATGATATTGTCAGATGATAATTTTGCAACTATTATCAAGGCAGTAGCAAACGGAAGAAATGTATACCGCAATATTAAAAATGCCGTGCTGTATCTGCTCTCAGGCAATACTGCAGCAGTGCTTGCAGTGCTCTATACCTCGATAATGGCTCTGCCGGTGCCATTCCAGGCGGTGCATCTGCTATTTATAAACCTGCTCACAGACTCGCTGCCGGCACTTGCCATCGGAATGGAGCCGGCAGACAGGAAGCTGCTTCAGGACAAGCCGCGTGATCCGAAGACAGGTATAATGACACGGGATTTTGTATACACCATGGCAGCTGAAGGAGTGCTGATAGCAGTTGTGACGATAATAGCCTTTTACAGAGGACTTGCTGTAAATGCTGCCCTGGCATCTACCATGGCCTTTGCCACACTTACGATGTCAAGGCTGCTGCATGGCTTTAACTGCCGGAGAAAGGAAGCCATTGCTGAGATAGGTCTCTTCAGCAACATTTACAGTATATATGCCTTTATTGCCGGAACCTGCCTGCTCATGCTGGCACTCTTTGTGCCCGCACTGCACGGTTTATTCTCCATAGCAGATATAAGTGCGGCACAGATTGCAGGCTGCATCGGCCTTGCACTCATTCCGACAGTGATAATACAGGCCGTCAAGATGCTCAGAAGATAAGACTGCCTGAGTATAATTAAAAGGAAAATGAATATGAATTACAAAAAGGTAAACAGCGAGCTGCTGAGCTTTCTTGACAGCAGCCCTAATGCATTTTATGCAGCAGCTAATATGAAGAAGGAGCTCAAATCGGCTGGCTTTGAGGAGCTTAATGAGGGACAGGCCTGGAGCCTTGAGGAGGGACACAGCTATTATGTCACGAGAAATGATTCGGCCATAATAGCATTTCGTATTCCGAGGGAGGGCTTTACCGGCTTTCAGATTATGGCAAGCCATTGTGATTCTCCTGTATTTAAGGTAAAGAGCAATGCAGAGCTCGAGATAGACAAGAATTATATCAGACTGAATGTCGAGAAATACGGCGGAATGCTCTGCGCTCCGTGGCTTGACAGGCCGCTCTCGGTAGCGGGCCGTGTTGTTGTTGATACCGAGGAGGGCATTGAGACCAGACTTGTCAACGTTGACCGTGATCTGATGATTATTCCAAATGTATCCATACATATGAACCGCAAGGCAAATGACGGCTTCACATATAATGCACAGGCAGATATGCTGCCGCTTTATGGTGATATTGAAGCAAAGGGCGGCTTCCTCAGGCTTATAGCAGATGAGGCCGGGGTCAGCGAGGAGGATATACTTGACACTGATCTGTATCTCTACAACCGGATGAAGGGCACTGTACTCGGTGCAAACGGAGAATATATCGCCAGCGGACGCTTAGATGATCTTCAGTGCGCATTTGCCTCGCTCAAGGCGATAATAAGCGCAGAGCCAAAGCACAGCATAGCTGTGCACTGCGTGTATGACAACGAGGAGGTGGGTTCAGGCTCAAAGCAGGGAGCAGCCTCGACCTTCCTGAATGAGGTTCTGCACAGGATAAATGCGGCCTTTGGAGGAGATGAGGAGGCATATAGCATGGCTATACGAAGCAGCTTCATGGTGTCGGCAGATAATGCACACGCCGTGCATCCAAACCACAGAGAGCTTGCCGATCCCTCCAACCGTCCGTATATGAATAAGGGCATAGTTATCAAGTACAGTGCCAATCAGAAATACACCACGGATGCTGTTTCAGGTGCAATCTTCAGAAAGCTCTGCAGGGCAGCCGGCGTTCCGTACCAGACCTTTGCAAATCGTTCAGACATGGCAGGCGGATCAACACTCGGCAATATATCGGCATCGCAGGTGGCAGTCAATACGGTGGATGTCGGACTGCCGCAGCTTGCGATGCATTCTCCGTATGAAACAGCAGGAGCAAGAGATACGGCATACCTTATCGATGCAGCAAGGGTACTGTTCTCGTCATCAGTTGAAAGTCTCGGAGACGGCAGCTACAGGCTTGAGCTGTAATTAGGGAAAACATGAAAAGGATAAAACAGGAAAATGGATATAAAAGAGATACTTACACATGCAGACCATACACTGCTTAAGCAGACAGCCACCTGGGCTGAGATAAGAGAGCTGTGTGATGACGGCATAAAATATCATACTGCATCAGTCTGCATTCCGCCGTCCTTTGTAAAGCAGGCAGAGGAATATTTGCAGGGAAGAATTGCCGTATGTACAGTCATAGGCTTTCCAAATGGCTATAACACAACCGCGGTTAAAGTATATGAGACCAGAGATGCAATAGTAAACGGCGCAGATGAGATAGACATGGTCATTAATATCGGCTGGGCCAAGGAGGGCCGCTTCGACCTTGTCACAGAGGAGATAGAAGCCGTTAAGGCAGCCTGCGGCAGTAAAATCCTTAAGGTTATAATAGAGACCTGTATGCTTACAGATGAGGAAAAGAAGGCACTCTGTCATGCCGTGACTGACGCCGGAGCTGATTATATCAAAACATCTACAGGCTTTGGCTCTGCCGGAGCAAGCTTTGATGACATCAGACTGTTTAAGGCAAACATAGGAGACGGCGTCAGGATCAAGGCAGCCGGCGGCATATCCTCAATAGAGGACGCAGAGGAATTTCTGCGCCTTGGAGCTGACAGACTCGGCACAAGCCGCATAGTGAAAATCGCGAAGCAGAGTGAAGAGCAGCTGAATAATTGATACCTTAGGTGAAATGCATAGATTGACGTTGGAATTGCTGCATCGCAGTGCAAATCCGGCATAGAAAACACTTTATAAGCATTTTATTAATATGATGGTAACTGTTTAGCACCCATCTCGAATTTGCTCCGCAAATCCTCGATGCAGCTGGC
>CAVALT010000069.1:6374-7356 GCA_963589455.1 Clostridiales bacterium | reverse complement strand
CAGCAAGTATCATCTCTCCCTTTTTTGCCTTGATCGGCTTGCCGTCTACCGTAATGTTTACCCATTCGGTATTTGTGTCATCGCCCAATACCGGGTGTTTGTCTATTCTCATTGCTTTGTCTCCTTTTTTATATTCAGGTGTTTTGCTCAAAAGTATTCAGTCCCACGACTGATACCGGCTTGTTTCGGATTTTGAAGCGCCTGACCCTATGGTTAAGGAAATGCTGATTAAATCAGCTTTTCCTTAAGTTGCTGCCGTTGGCAAAAGTGTTTTTCAAACAACTGATACCTGCTTGCTTCCTGCGCTTATTTCATTCGGACGGCTTCAAGCTGCTCGTCTGCCACGCCGTTTGCAAGCTCGTACTCATGTATCTCCTCTTCCGTTCGCTCTGAGGTCGTGATGCACTTGTACAGCATCAGGCAGGTTCCTCCGAATACCAGAACTATAACCAGCAGCAGCGTAATTATCGTTGGCTGTGTCAGTGTCTTCTCAACTATGGTCTTGGCATAGGTCACATCCCTTACCTTTAAAAACGGAATCAGCGAATTTATCATTACGATGATCATTACCGGTCCGGCAATGATGCAGGCATATTTGTTGAACCATCTGCCAAGTCTCACATCACTGCTTGCATTGAGATACTTAAGTCTTACAAAGTCGATCTTTGCGAAATATATGTAGGCTATAGCACCTATTCCGGCTGAGATAATAAAGAGATAATTTCCTGAGAAGTTATTCCAGAAGTCATACCAGCCTGTGCTGTAGGCTGCAGCCACTGCTGCAAGCGCATTTACAATTCCGAAGAATAAGCCTGACTTTTTGCGGCCCCAGTCAAGGTCGACTGCAAAGGTTGATACTGCAATCTCCGACTGTGCAATTGCTGTTGAAAAGCCTGCAAAGAATATGGCTGTAAACAGCAGCACGCCTACTATATTTCCAAAAGGAATCCTTGACAGCAGTGTCGGAATAATCACATATATC
>CAVALT010000069.1:0-6364 GCA_963589455.1 Clostridiales bacterium | reverse complement strand
GATCCGGACTTAGGATCAAGTCCCATGGCGATACATGCCGGGATCATTGCCATGCCTACTATGATTCCTACTGAGCAGGTCAGCATACAGACTGTTGCCATATTGAGCGTTACATCGCTGGTTTTCTTAAGATGACTTCCGTATATAAGCACGCATCCGGGGCCTACACCGATTGAGAAAAGTGCCTGTCCAAGTGCAGCGATCCAGATCTCCGGATTCTTAAGTGCCTTGAGCTGAGGCTGCAGATACCAGTTGTAGCCCTCCTGTATGCCTTCAATACAGAAAATGCCGAAGAATATGACTACAATGAAAAACAGAAACATAAGCGGTATCATTATTTTGCTCAGCTTCTCTATGCCCTCAGATACGCCCTTGATGAGTGTATATATTGTGGCCGCTACAAGGATTACAGAGATCAATGCTATAACCCATTTGTACTGCTCAAAGTTAGAATAGATGTGATGCGGCTCTATTCTGTTCCATTCGCTTGTAGCACTTGAATAGATAAAATAGACACTTGCAGTAAGCACCACGTAGTAAAAGAAGTTCATGGAATAATAGCCAAGTGCGAAGAGTGAGCCTACTATCTTTCCGACCGGACCGTTCTTAAAGATATCGGTCATTACTCCTATAGTTCCCTTTGCGTGTCCCTTTCCTGTGCCGCATTCAATAACTGCAAGCGGAAGAACTATCACCAGCATACAGACTATGAATGCTACAATGAATGAACCACCGCCATACTGTCCGACCATGTATGGAAATCTCCATACACTTCCCATTCCGACACACATACCTGTCATGGACATCAGCGCTCCGAAACGGCTTCCGAAGCTGTTGGAATCATGTGTTTGGTTGCTCATACTACCTCCTTTACTCAAAGCTGTTATGTTATTTGTGATTGTATTTTTTGTGAATTTTGTTGAGTTTTGATGTTGGTTGCTTTCTTTTCTTGTAAATATCGTATAGTATCAGTTGGTAGAATGTAAAATAGGAGTAAGATATTATCATTATTCTGAAAATGAATGATTTCGGACGTTATTTAATTAACAGGCAGAAATGGCTAATATAAATGTTGTTGTCTTAAGCTAACACAAATGGTCTGTTATAGCTGTCATAATAAAACGGAATGTATTTTATTGTATTCATTCAGTACATTTTAAATCAGAAATGAATATAGATGCCGTCAGCTCATTACAGAACCTGACAATATCCGGTATCAGTTTATGGCAAAATACTTTTGACCCAAACCTCATTTATTTCAAGATCAGAGCTGTTTCAGATGCTGATTAAGGCATTTCCCACGCTGGATTTACGTTGCGAAGCAGCAAATTCCCTTATAAATCCATCCGTGCGATTCGCCGGAGACTGTTAAGGAAATGGAGGTGCAATATGAGCATTTCAAAATACAGAGCATTTATACAGGTTGTAGAATCCGGAAACCTTACCAAGGCTGCAGCACAGCTCGGTTACTCTCAGCCAGGCATCAGCCATATGATAGATTCACTCGAAGCAGACTTCGGCTTTCCTCTTCTTATCCGCAACAAGGATCGTATAATCCCTACTGAAGACGGAAAACAGATTCTCGTCTACTGCTATCAGATTGTAAACCGGGAGGAGGCTCTCAGAGAGGCTGTATCCGGCATCAACGGGATTATGGAGGGAGATATAAGACTCGGCTCCTACTGCAGCCTCATGGCTGACTATGTTCCGCGCACCGTCAGACGCTTCAGCGATGCCTATTCCAATATACATTTTCATCTGTATGAGGTCGAAGCCGGCGCCTTTGAGGATATGTTCAGCCGCGGACAGATTGATATTGCATTCATGAGCGAATTTGTTCCAAAGGGCTATACCTTCATCCCCCTCTTCCGTGACAAGGCCAAGGTCATTATGCGTGAGGATCATCCACTTGCAAGCAGCAAAGGTCTGATTCCGGCCATGCTCAGCGGATGTGATTTTATTATGCCTGTTCCCGGCTTTGATGATATAATCTCATCTATACAGCATGAATCACCCTTTACGCCTAATGTCAAATACTGGCCGGCCAGTGATATCTGTGCCATCTCGCTTGTTGCAAACGGGCTCGGAATATCTGTTATAAGCAGCCTCCAGGTCAGTCAGCTGCCCTCAGGGGTTATTGCAAGAGATTTAGACAGGAACTACGGAAGACAGCTTGGCATATGCGTGCGTTCTCTTAAGCACACATCGCCTGCTGTTAAGGAATTTATCAGGATATCCAGAGAAACAGCTGAACAGATGAAAGCCGGCGGCACAATGGTGATATAAGCAGCTGAACAGATACTGATTTTTTCGGATTCAGCCGGAGCAAAAGATGTGCTGTGTTGCATTGCTATGCTATGCTGCTTAATCGGCTGCTGGAATTGATTTTAAAGGAGATTAATCTAAGATATGATAGCATTTTTATTGCAGATACTTGTACTTGCGGGCTGCATACTGCTCGCTGTAAAGCCGGATATCAGCGGCTACAAGCCCAAGGCCTGGTGGACGAAACGCCGCCTTATAACCTACCGCATACTCTTTTCAGTATTTGCAGTGGTGCTTATTGTTCAGCTTGTGCAGGGCATAGCAGCAAAGCTCGCCTGACTTATACCAAAATCAGGAGCTGAAACTTTAAATCAGATGCTTTCCTGCCTGTAGTATGGCCTTTAAGCCTGAATGCCGGCAGAAAAACATGAATGAGTAGCTTTTGTCACTATCTGCTTAATATAGATATGTAATAAGGCTGATACATCATGGGCAACAGCCTTATTGATGTATCAGCCTCTGTTTTTAATTGTTTAACACCGACACAAAAGCCCATCGCAAAACGCTGCAGCGATATAGTGCTAATTGGTTGCGGAATCTTTTAAGAAATTGCTGATTAAGTCAGCGTCTCATTAACAGCCTCCGGCGAATCGCACGGATTGGTGAGAAAATTTGCTGCTTTGCAGCGCAAATCCGGCACTGGAAGCTGCGATGATCAGCAACTCCTCAATTCACCGGTACTGTCAGTACCTCACCGGGATAGATATAATTTGCGCACTTCATCAGATCACCTGATCTTACACCCTGTCTGCGGGCATCCTGAAGGATAATATCCCTGTTCATCTCTGCAAGCTCAGCTGTGCTTATGCCGTACTTTCTGGCAATGCTTCCAAGTGTATCGCCGTGCTTAACAGTATAAGAGTCTGTCGCAGGCTCCTCCTGAACCTGAATTGTTTCCTCCTCAGGCTGTGCCTCAATCTCCTGAACCTCGGCAGCAGCTTCAGGCTCTGCAGCCTGAAGCATATATATAAAGATATTATCCTCGTCCGGAGACGGGACAGGAAGCTCGGCAGGCTCCCAGTTCTGATCTGTGTACTTAACTGCAGGAATTCCGTATGCTGCCACATAATCTGCAATCAGCTGAGCTCTGTTCTGCTCCTGTCTTTCGTAATCACTGCGCAGCTGCAGCAGGCTGTCATAACACGATCCAAAGATATCCTGTATCGTCGTTTCCACCCCGTTGCTGCCGGCCTCCGGCACATCAAGCCCGATGCATTGATATGTACCGTTCTGCTCCTGCAGGTGCATGCAGCCTGAAACATCCTCTCCGGCTGCAGAAATCAGCGTATCTCCCTCCAGCTTATAGGCAAAGCGCCAAAAATCGCCCCATATCATAATATTATCGGGCGTTTCATTGTCCACCTCCAGAATGCAGAATACGGGAATAACATAACCCGCATCGCTGTAATCCGTGCCATACTGGCTGATCAGGGCATTGCAAACTGCCGCTTTCAGATCATCAGACAAGGCCACAACCGTTTCTTCCCCCGGATTACTGATCTGCCCTGCTCCGGAATCCTCATCCTCCTCATCAAGGATCTCGTCCGTCACCTGATCCGATTCCTTCCATCCGAAGGTACATCCGGCCAACAGCACAGCTGAAAGCATGACCGCTATGATTTTAAATATCCTCTTCTTCATTTATCCGGTTCTTCCTCAAAGCCTGCATCCTTTTCAGGTCTTGGATAATATGCTCCCGGTGACAGTTCTATCTCCATAACCTCGGAACCGTCCCATTTATTTAGATCCACCTCTACATCTGCCGGCTCATATATCGAGCTCTGACAGTGGAGCACCGTCTTCTCACCTTTTATATGAGTGAATATCCTGTAGCTGCCCTCCTTAAGGATCGGGCGGTCTGCATTATCCATCTGTACCCTTACCTGACTTCCGTCAACCGGACGTCCGGTCTCCTTATCGATGCAGAGTACAACCAGCGTACGGCCGGAGCCCATGGTATCGACGTCATTTCCCAGAGTATCCCTGATAAATACACTGATATCACGAACACGCGTAGGCGTGAGTCTGGTCCTGGTAGATGTAATTTCAACAGGCTGTGCACGGTAAAACAGCGACAGCTGATATGGCTTATTCGGGAAATTCCAAAGCCGGAGCTTTTCTGCCGGTTCAATCCTCTCCAGCTCGATCCTGGTATCCATGGGCTGTCCGTAGATACTGCTCGTCTGTCCGATCATGGAATGATCCGCCAGCGCCTGGATTACACGTCCGAGGATACGATGCTCCTCTTCAGTCTTGAACTTCAGGTCTCCCATAGACCAGACCGTAATCATATAGCGCAGTGTGAGAAAGGTCGACGGATATACCTGGGTATGTCTGTCCCGGGTCACCATCCCCTGTTCCACGATATCATTATTGGGTCCAATGTCATAGAGGTATACCCCTACCACCAGATCTCCGTGATCCTCAGGACTGCACATGCCGATGGCCGCCTGATGCTGCACCACATCCGGCACCAGCTCATGCTTTAGTATAGAAACTATGTGGTTTCCCACCTCACTGATGGAACTGAATCCCATGTGTTTTTCCTTTCCTGCGTATTATATATCTGTTTGTTCAGCCCCTGACTGAGGCTCGAAGAGCCTCCTGGCTGTGACCGCCGCAGCATCCCCGATTTATCTTCTGAAATCATGAAAGTGCCAAACAAGTACTTTGTCGTCTGCTCATCCACTGCTATGGATGCTGTGGCGACTGCCGTCACCGCTATGACTGCTGCAGCGGCGGCAGTGCTCAGCCCCTGTCCGAAGCTTCGCCGTTTTTCTCCGATACAGTCAGATATTCCGCATACCTTCCGAAGGCATCGCGGTCTATAAAGCGGCCGAGCTTGCGGTACTCATATTCCATGGCCCGTACAATATGCCGTATTCCTATGGCAGAGCCTTCTGCTCCGGCCATATATGCTGCACTGTACAGAATAGCCTTAATATTGGCACCTGACAGATCAAACTCATTTGCAAGGAACCTGAACGGAATATCCTCCTCCAGCTGAGCCTCCTTCGGCAGAGTCTCAGTCCAGAGTATATACCTTGCTGCTTCATCCGGGCTGTCCAGACGTACCGAATAGGTAATTCGCCTTACAAAGGCTGGATCAAAGTTGGTGTAATGATTGGTCGCCAGTATCGACATGCCGTCATATTCCTCTATCTTCTGCAGAAGATATGCCGTTTCGGAATTGGCGTATTTATCATTTGAGTTATTTATCTCCGTACGCTTTGAGAACAGTGCATCCGCCTCGTCAAAGAACAGTATTACATTTGCACCCTTAGCGGCATCAAAGATAAGCGACAAATTCTTTTCTGTCTCTCCGATATATTTTGAAAAGATCTGGGAAATGTCGACTCTGTACAGCGGTATGCCGAGCTCATTGGCTACAACCTGAGCCGCCATGGTCTTGCCTGTTCCCGGCGGTCCGTAGAGAAGCAGGCTTATGCCGTTGCCGTAGGCATTTTTGGCAGTCAGCCTCCAGCCCTGTCCCACACGGTTGCGCAGACGGTAGCGGTCACAGGCAACCCTCAGGACTGCCCGCTGATCATCGCTGATCTTGATGTCATTCCATGTATATGCTGCCTTCACATAGTTTGCCAGACCTGAGAAATCCACCTGACTAAGCTGCCTCAGTGACTCAAGCAGCATCTCCCTGTCGACCTTATCCAGTCCGCGGATCCTTGCTGCTGCCTTTGCGTGACTGCAGGTATTTTTGATCGTACCGTAGGAAATGTCATAGCAGTCCGCAAGATCCTCAATTACTATATCATCTGCTATGCCGATTTCAGAATCTGAGTCTTCAGCACCTTCCTCCTGCAGAAACCAGGACCAGATATCCGTACGTACACTGACATCCGGCTTTGGAAGCGTAAGAAACGGAACAGAGTGCCTGATCAGCTCTCCTGGTTCACGTTCCTCTCCGAACAGCACTATGCAGCTATCCTCCAACAGCCTTGAAAGCTGCATCAGTATCCTCCACCTGCGGTCGGCAATTTCCTGCTCCAGTCCGCTCTCCTTAAGGTCCTCTGTTTTGATA
>CAVALT010000068.1:0-7421 GCA_963589455.1 Clostridiales bacterium | reverse complement strand
CCTTGGCCGCCTGCCATATTTCAATGTGAATTTACCTGCAAGCAGGCAATTCACGTTGAAATATGGCAGGTGCTAAACAGATGCAAATAAACCGATTAATGCTGCAAGACGGGTCTCTGCAAGAACCACAGCCTGAAATAATTTAGCCGCTGCAAGTCCGGTCCGTCCCGCTCCGAGATAATGCTTATAATAATACAGCTCTGACTGATTCCTCAGCTTCTGCCTTGCAGCTGCCTTAAGGCCGGAGCCGGTTATGCTGACTGAGCCCTCATGCTCGTAGCCCTGTGAGACAAGATAGCTTGCAAATCCACGCAGCCGGAGCCTCTCTGCAAGCACATTTTCCTCTCCGTACAGAAACATATGCTCATCATAGCCGCCGACACTCAGGAAATCTGCTGCCTTTACCATAAGGAGCGAACCGTGCACGGCATATACCGGAATTATGTCTGCATTATAATGTGACCTCGGGTAATTAATCATCCTATTGAAAATGCGCCTTGATACCGGTCCTGAATTAATAAGACTCTGCGGAAAATCTCTGCGCTTCCAGCCCGATGCCGTATATTCCGCGTAGCTGAAGCTCTCACGTTTGCTTCCGGGCTGTGCATTGTCTGGCCGTGCCATGTCTGACCGTGCTACAGCATTTTCCGTATTATGACTGCGGCGCATGACTGCTCCGACTGCAGCCGCATCCTCACAGCTGTCAAATACAGAGCTCATGCTGAGTATAAGCGGCTCATCAAAAACAGCATCCGGATTGGCTATAACTACAAACTCTGCGCGCAGCTTTTCATATGCATATCGAACACCTGTATTATTGCCGTAGCCATAGCCTCCGTTTTTAAGTGCACGGATGAAATGAAGTCCAGCTTTGGACTGTTTTTCCGCGGCTTTAATATACGCTTCTATATATGCTGCACTGTCGTCCGTTGATGCATTGTCCACTGCAATTATATCTGAGAAACACGAAAAACCGCAGATGCGTTTTATGGCATCAACGGTTCCTCCCCCATCATTATAATTAAGCAATACTGCTGCAGTCTTCAATATATATTATCCCTGTCTTCCTGTCCTTTGCTTCCTTATGCCAAGATAAAGCCCGGAAATAAGTCTGCGAAGCGGCGGGCATACTTCCGTAAGCAGATTCATGCAGTGATACATAAGCATGGCAGTCTCCTGACCCGTCTTATCACCTTCATGCCTCCACGGTGTCAGAGCAAGATATCTGTGATAGCTGTTCCGGTACGGATTATGGTTTCCCCTGAGCCATGGCCTCTCTGCTCCTGCAAAATGCACCACGGCAGGATGTCTCCTTGCCCTGTCGTAATCCTCACGGTTTACCAGAGCTCCATACCAGGCGGCATTTGCCGTAAGGCTTCTGTAGCTTCTGTAGTGATAATTTGAAAAGAAATTCCAGCCGGGCCAGAGTGCAGCAACTTTTCCCTTAAGAACATAATTAAGTATATCCTGATCAGGAAAATCAAGTCCGCCTCTTCCTTCGGATGCATAATACTCAATGCACCTTCTGCTGATGTCTTCCTTCTCCCAGCGCTGTCTGTCTGTAAGTATGACTCCGCTGTTGTAATACGGCATATCATCTGTAAGCCCGAGCTCAGCCCTGGTCTGTGCATATATGGTCGGCTCCGCTGCCATAGCACAGATATTATTGCCAAGCTCTGCTGCATAAAGTGCTGCAATATCTCCAAGCACTACAGTATCCGAGTCAAGATAGAGGTATCTGTCGATTTCCTCCGGCAAATGCTGCGGTGCGAAAAGTCTTGCGAGGACAGTAGGATTGAAGCCTCTGGTGTCAATTTCGCCTCCGAAGGCCCTTTTTAATGTCTCCTGATAATCGGCAAGCTCTATTATGTTTATATTACGCTGTCTGCCGGGCATGGTGAAGCTCTCTGCAAGCTGCCTAAAGCGCTCCCTTGTTTCAGCCTTAAGCCCGTTTCCGAGTATAAATACCTCAATGCTGTCCGCGTTTTGGTTTCTCTCGAACAGTGAAGCTATGCTCACGGCAGTATGGACAGCAAAGCCGTCGTCGCAGTTATAAACTATATTCATTTTAAAGCTTTATTCTGATGCTCTGCCGCACTGCCTTATAACAGCTATAACGCGGTCGACATAATGCTCGCATTCCTCAGCTGTTCCGGCCTCAACCATAACTCTTACAAGCGGCTCGGTTCCTGACGGTCTGTATAATATGCGGCCGGAATCTCCAAGCTTTCTTCCTACTTCCTCAACCTCTGCAAGTATTGCAGGATCCGTCATGGCAGCTTCCTTGTCCGAAACACGTACATTTTTCAGGCACTGCGGGAACATAGGACAGTCCTCAAACAGCTTGCTTGCCTCATGCTTGGAGTCTATATATACGTCCATAAGGTTAATTGAGGTTAGTATGCCGTCTCCGGTAGTGGCATGCTTGGAGAATATAATATGTCCTGACTGCTCTCCGCCGAGTGAATATCCGTTCTCGGACATATTTTCCCAGACATAACGGTCTCCTACAGCAGTCTTTTCGTAGCTGATTCCGGCTCTGTCAAAGGCCTTGAAGAGACCAAAGTTAGACATTACCGTAACAACTACGGTGTTCTTCTTGAGCTGGCCCTCATTCTTCATATTAACGGCACATGCATACATGATGCTGTCTCCGTTGATTACATGTCCCTTCTCATCCACTGCAAGGCAGCGGTCGGCATCGCCGTCGTATGCAAAGCCTATGTCGCAGCCCTCTGAAATAACAAACTGCTGCAGTGCCTCAATATGTGTTGAGCCTACTCCGTCATTAATATTGGTGCCGTTCGGATCATTGCCCATTACATGAACATGTGCTCCGAGTGCATCAAATACCGGCTTTGCTATGGATGAGGCCGAGCCGTTTGCACAGTCAAGTGCAACATGCTTATTCTTGAAGGAATTGCGCGCTATAGATATCAGATAGCCTATATAACGGTTTCTGCCTGAAGCATAATCCACGGTTCTGCCTATGTCATCACGCAGAGCAAGCGGGATCTCGCCTATACCTCCGTCAAGATATTCCTCTATCTTCTCTATGGTGTCGTCGCCAAGCTTCTCACCATTGCCGTCTATTACCTTTATGCCATTGTCATAATACGGATTATGTGAGGCCGAGATCATTACACCGCAGTCAAACTCATCCACTCGTGCTATATATGATACTGACGGAGTGGTAGTAACATGCATAAGATATACATCAGCACCCGATGCAGTAATGCCTGACGAAAGTGCATCCTCAAACATATATGAGGAGCGCCTCGTATCCTTGCCTATAACTATGCGGCATTTTACACCCGGATGACGTTTTCCGTAATACCAGCCTAAAAATCTTCCTACCTTAAAGGCATCATTGACAGTAAGACTTACATTAGCCTCTCCCCTGAAGCCGTCTGTTCCAAAATATTTGCCCAATCTGTTCCCCCTGCAGTTCTGTTCCTGATTATGTCTTTCCTTAACTACCTGTCAGCCTCGCTCTCCTTCAGCTCCTGTATAAAGCGATGCAGTGCATCCTGCCAGGGCGGAAGCTCCTCAAAGCCGTTAGCCTTAAGCTTTGAGGTATCAAGTCTCGAGTTGTGCGGCCTTTTGGCTTTTGCCGGATACTCCTCCGAGCTTACCGGCACTACCTCAACCTGTCTTCCTGCCTCCTCAAATATAGCCCTGGCAAATTCATACCAGGAGCAGTAGCCGGTATTGGCGACATGATAGGTTCCGTACTTATCAGTAGCTATCATATCACAGGCGACTCTGGCTATATCCTTTGTATACGAGGGACCGCCTACCTGATCGCTTACCACTGTCAGTCTGTCATGTGTTTCTGAAAGACGAAGCATTGTCTTAACAAAATTTTTGCCGTTAATACCGTATACCCACTGGAGTCTGATAATAAAATGTCTGTCCGGCAGAATACGTCTTACAGCCTCCTCGCCTAAGCATTTGGAGCTTCCGTAAGCCCCTATCGGTGCCGTCTTATCCTCCGGCTTCCACGGTGTTGTTCCTTCGCCGTCAAATACATAATCCGTTGAGAAATACATCATCACGGCATTATTGCGTCTGCAGGCCTCTGCAATGTACTCTGTTCCGGAAACATTTACCGCATTGCAGGCCTCCTGCTCATCCTCTGCTGCATCAACAGCTGTCCATGCCGCACAATGAATGACAGCATCCGGATGAATGCTGTCAATGCAGCGGTCAACGCTTTCCTTATCCGTGATATTCATATCATCGGAATTAACGCCGACTGCCTCTATATTTCTCTTCTGCAGCTCAAGAACCACATCGTGGCCGAGCTGACCTCTGATTCCTGTTACTAGTATCTTCATATTACGCAGCTGCTGCCTCCCAAGCTCCACACATCAGGCTTATACCCTGTTCTTATACATCTCTGCATAATACTTCTGGTAGCTGCCTGAGGTGATATTATTCATCCACTCCTCATGCTCAAGATACCAGTCGATGGTAAGCACTATGCCCTTCTCAAACGGAGTCTCAGGATACCAGCCGAGGTCTCTCTTTATCTTGGACGGATCAATGCCGTATCTGCGGTCATGTCCGAGCCTGTCCTCAACATGCTTAATAAGGCTCTCATTTATAGCATCATCCTTAAGTCTGTCATGCAGCTGCTCAATGATGGTTTTAACTATAAATATGTTTGCTCTCTCGTTATGGCCTCCGACATTGTAGATCTCGCCTGATTTTCCTCCGTTTGCTACCATATCAATGGCCTTGCAGTGATCCTCAACATACAGCCAGTCTCTGATCTGCATGCCGTCTCCGTAAACAGGAAGCTGCTTGTGATGCTTAACATTGTTGATCATAAGCGGAATAAGCTTCTCCGGGAACTGATAAGGTCCGTAGTTGTTGGAGCAGCGTGTAATATTCATAGGCATGCCGTAGGTATCGTGAAATGCCTTTACAAACATGTCTGCACTTGCCTTTGAGCTTGAATACGGGCTGTGCGGATCTATAGGAGTGGTCTCCATGAAGTAGCCGTCCTCACCGAGTGCTCCGTATACCTCATCTGTAGATACCTGCAGATACTTCTTGCCTTCCTTCCAGGTCTTATTGTCCGAATCATACCAGGCATCCTTGGCTCTCTGAAGAAGATTGACCGTGCCCATAACATTAGACTGAACGAAGATCTCCGGATTGGCTATAGATCTGTCTACATGCGATTCTGCTGCAAAGTTGATGATAAAATCCGGATCATACTGCTTTATAAGGCCCTCTACAAGCTCCCTGTCACAGATATCTCCCTGAACAAAGATATGTCTCTTATCATTCTCAACACCCTTAAGGTTCTCAAGATTTCCGCAGTAGGTAAGCTTGTCAAGATTGACTAAAAGTATATCATCATACTTCTTAAGCATGTAGTATATAAAGTTGCTGCCAATAAAGCCGGCACAGCCGGTTACAAGGTATTTTCTCATGTCTGTCCTCTTTGAAATTAATGCGGCCTGGCTTATATCCTATACTGCTGAGATCAAAAGCGGCCTTTTTCTTATAACAGTCTATCATATTTGGCTGAAAAATAGTATACTTCTTTTAACTGGGCATTTTACTGCCTGCGGCCGGTACATACGGCTTATTAATGATACTGAACACGGAGGCATTTCCATGAAGGGAATTATACTTGCCGGAGGCTCCGGCACCAGATTATATCCGCTTACCAAGGTTACTTCAAAGCAGCTTCTTCCCATATACGACAAGCCGATGATATATTATCCTCTTTCCGTGCTTATGAGCGCCGGAATCAGAGATATACTTATCATCTCTACTCCGAGCGATACGCCGAGATTCCAGGATCTTTTGAGTGACGGCTCGCAGTTCGGAATCAGCTTAAGCTATAAGGTGCAGCCGTCTCCTGACGGACTCGCACAGGCCTTTATCATCGGTGAAGAGTTCATAGGCGATGACAATGTAGCCATGATACTCGGCGACAATATTTTTGCAGGCCACGGATTTACCGATAAGCTTCATAAGGCTGCCGGCAAAACTAAGGGTGCTACCGTATTCGGCTACTACGTTGACGATCCGGAGCGCTTCGGAATCGTTGAATTTGACAAGGACGGCAAGGCTGTCTCCATCGAGGAAAAGCCTGAGCACCCGAAGTCAAATTACTGTGTTACCGGACTTTATTTCTATGACAACAAGGTAGTTGAATACGCAAAGGGTCTTAAGCCCTCAGCCAGAGGCGAGCTTGAGATAACTGACCTTAACCGTATCTATCTTGATAATAATGAGCTTGATGTTGAGCTTCTCGGACAGGGCTTTACCTGGCTTGATACAGGTACACATGAGTCACTTATGGATGCCGGCAATTTTGTCCGCACTATGGAGACCCATCAGCACCGCAAGCTTGCCTGCCTCGAGGAGATTGCATATCTTAACGGCTGGATCAGCCGCGAGCAGGTTATGAAATCCTATGAGGTTCTTAAGAAGAACCAGTACGGCAAATATTTAAAGGATGTTCTTGACGGCAAATACATCGACAAGAAGTAATCAAAGGGATTTTGCCCCTAAACAATTACCAAAAAATAAGCTTCAACGGGGAAGATTTATATAATGTCGGATATCAATTCCAAATTCAATTCACCGGCTGACGCATGGACACCTGCCAAGGGTGTCCGTGACGCAATGCCGGTCTGTATGGGCTACTTTGCGGTAGCCTTTTCTTTGGGCATTGCTGCAGGCAATGCAGGCTTCAATGCCTTTCAGGGCTTTCTTCTGAGCGTTACCAGTGTATCCTCATCCGGTGAATATGCCGGCATACTGCTTTTCTCTGAGGGGGCAGGCTATGTTGAGCTTGCTCTGATGATCCTTATCGCCAATGCCAGATATATACTTATGAGCTGTGCCATCAGCCAGAAATTTGCACCGGATACAAAGCTTATCCACAGGCTTCTTATCGGCTTCGGACTTACTGATGAGATGTTTGGACTCGGCATTATGACCCCGGGGTATCTGAGGCCGTCATATATGTACTCTGCCATGTTTACCTCCATCTCCGGATGGGCACTTGGAACCTTGTTCGGAGTTATGGTCGGCAATATACTGCCTCCTGTATTTATAGAAGCAATGAATGTTGCCATATTTGCGATGTTTCTTGCTATAGTCATACCTCCCGGAAAGCACAATCATAAAATTCTCGGCGCTGTATTTGCAAGCTTTGCCGCAAGCCTTGCTGCGACATATGCACCGGTTATCTCAGGCTTTTCTTCGGGCACAAGAGTTCTGATCTTAACAGTAATCATTGCCTCAGTGACTGCATTTTTATTCCCTGTGGAGGACAGCGCGGGAACAGTGCAGACAGAGACAGAAGGTGAAGGAAGTGAAGGAGGTGAGTTAGATGAAGCCTGATGTATATCTCTATATCCTTATCATGTTTGCTGTTACCTATGCAG
>CAVALT010000067.1:0-7547 GCA_963589455.1 Clostridiales bacterium | reverse complement strand
ATGTAAATGAGCTCGGTATTGACCTTATGAGCACCAGCGGTCATAAGATCAATGCACCTAAGGGCATCGGCTTCCTCTACATCAGAAAGGGCATTAAAATAGAGCCTCTGGTTCACGGCGGAGCACAGGAGAGAGGCCTGCGTGCAGGTACAACCAATGCAGCAGGCATTATCGGCTTTGCGGCAGCGGTTAAGCTTGCAGCTGAGACTCTTGAGGAGAGAACCGCCTATGAGATTAAGCTCAGAGATCATCTTATAGACAGAGTGCTTGCTGAGATTCCGTATTCGAGAGTTAACGGACACAGAACGGACAGACTTCCGAACAATGCAAACTTCTGCTTCAGATTCATTGAGGGAGAGTCTCTGCTCATTCTCCTTGACAGAGCCGGCATCTGCGGCTCAAGCGGATCAGCCTGCACCTCAGGCTCACTTGATCCGTCGCATGTTCTTCTTGCAATCGGACTTCCGCATGAGATCGCTCACGGCTCACTCAGACTTACACTGTCAGAGGAGACAAGCATGGAGGACATTGATTATACCGTAGACCAGCTTAAGGACATAGTTGCAAAGCTTCGCAGCATGTCGCCGCTCTACGAGGATTTTGTTAAAAAGCAGAAGGAGGCTAAGTAATGAGCCAGGTTACAGAATACAGCGATAAGGTTATAGATCATTTCACTAATCCGAGAAATGTCGGAGAGATAGAGAACGCAAGCGGTGTTGGCACAGTCGGCAATGCAAAGTGCGGAGATATCATGAGAATGTATCTCGATGTAGATGATAACGGTGTTATCAGAGACTGCAAGTTCAAGACCTTTGGCTGCGGTGCTGCAGTGGCAACCAGCAGCATGGCAACAGAGATGGTAATCGGCAAGACCGTACAGGAGGCTCTCAAGGTTACCAATAAGGCAGTTATGGAGGCGCTTGACGGACTTCCGAAGGTTAAGATTCACTGCTCACTTCTCGCTGAGCAGGCTATACATGCCGCTCTCTGGGATTACGCCAAGAAGCACAATATTGTAATAGAAGGACTCAAGGAGCCTGTCAACGACATAGACGAGACTGAGGAATTCTACAAGATGGAAGAGGAATAATATGCTATACCAGGGTCAAAAGCTTCAAAATCCGATGCAGGCTTGCCTGCAGGAGGATTTTTGAGCTTGGGACCCGCAAAAACATGAATAAAGAAGCCATTTTTCGAAGAAAAATGAGCGATTTATGAATGTTTTTGCGGATTGCGGGAGCACGCAGTGCGGAGCAATCCGGTATAAGCCGGCAGCAAAAGCTTTTGCCGCCGGCATCATATTCACAGGCAAAGGCAGTCGGGCAGCACCCGGCTGTTTTTGCAGTCATGCATAAGGCACCTGCCTGATATAACAGATCTGCAGAACAATTTAAGGAGCTGCACTACGCACCATGGACCTTTTTGATTACATGAGAGAAAAGAAAACTGAAAATGAAGGCCCGCTCGCTTCAAGAATGCGTCCGGAGACGCTGGATGAGATAGTCGGACAGGAACACATCCTTGCAAAGGACAAGCTGCTGTACAGAGCTATTAAGGCTGATAAGATAGGCTCAGTTATACTGTTCGGACCGCCGGGAACAGGCAAGACAACTATAGCCAGGGTGATAGCGCATACCACCAATGCTGAGTTCAGACAGCTTAATGCTACAACCTCCGGAAAAAAGGATATGGAGGAGGTTGTTGAAGCCGCAAAACAGAATCTTGCAGCCTTCGGCGGCAGGACCATTCTGTTCATAGACGAGATACACCGCTTCAACAAGGCTCAGCAGGATTATCTGCTTCCCTTTGTTGAGGACGGAACTCTTACTCTCATTGGAGCTACGACCGAAAATCCGTATTTTGAGGTTAACCGGGCACTGCTCTCGCGTTCACGCCTCTTTGAGCTTAAGCCTCTGTCAAAGGAAAATATCAGAACGCTCGTTATGCGCGCAGTCACGGATGAAAGGAAGGGCATGGGCATGTATCATGCCGTCATCGACGACGATGCAGCTGATTTTCTGAGTGATATATCTGAGGGAGATGCGAGATCTGCACTTAATGCTGTGGAGCTTGCAGTGCTTACCCAGGATCCGTCCACCGACGGCAGGATACACCTTACGCTTGAGGTAATGCAGGAGTGCATACAGAAGCGTGCAATTGGCTATGACAAGGACGGCAATAATCACTATGACACCGTTTCGGCCTTTATCAAGAGCATGAGAGGCTCGGATCCGGATGCGGCGGCCTATTATGTTGCACGCATGCTCGAGGCAGGCGAGGATATAAGATTTATAGCCAGACGCATTATGATATGCGCCTCTGAGGATGTGGGAAATGCAGACCCGATGGCATTGGTGCTTGCGGTAAATGCCTCTCTGGCCGTAGAACGTATAGGCCTTCCGGAGGCCCGCATCATACTGACTCATGCAGCCACCTATGTAGCCTCGGCCCCCAAATCCAATGCTGTGGTCAGGGCTATAGATACAGCTGAGGCGATAGTAAGACGCACCGGAAATCTTCCTATACCGTCATATCTCAGAGATGTTCATTACGATGACAGCCGCTCCGAGGGCGCAGGAACGGGAACCTTTGCCGGAAACGGAACAGGCTACAGGTACGCACATAATTATCCGGGTCACTATGTTGATCAGCAGTATCTTCCTGATGCGGTAAAGGATGAGCATATATACATTCCTACCGAAAATGGCCATGAAAGGGAAATATGCAGCTTCTTTGATGCCATAGGCCGCCGATATGAGCGGGATACGCAGCCGGGATATACACCTGAGCATTTCTCGGACAGCTGAGGCTTGCGGATAATTCAATAATTTTTAATAGTTTATATATGGAAACTGACGGAATTTTGTTGTAATATCTGTAAACGCGCTTTGGAAAATGCTGATCAAAGAGCATTTTATGATGTCGGGTTCAGAATCCTTTGAAACCGGAATCATAATTTACAGCGATTTATTATACAGAACGGAGAGAAAAGCTATGAAGAAGATTACATTAATATTTGCACTGGCTGTGACAGCAGCTGCACTTACAGCCTGCGGCGGCAAAAAGACTGAAAGCACCCAGACAGAGGCAGCACAGGAGCAGTCAGCCGAGGCTGATGCACAGTCAGCACCGTCAGGCAATTACAGCGAAGCTAAGCTTCCGGAGGAGTATGAGCCTGAATATTACGAGGGAACAATTACAGATTATACAGGCAGCTACATGACAATCAACGGCGAGAACGGAGAGATGATGTTTGACCTGAACAGCGTTGATATGTCTGATCAGACTGAGCCCTTTGTACGCGGCTGCAGCGTAGAGATCACATATGCAGATGCAGCAGAGAACGGAACATATCCGGCTGCTGAAATAAGCCTGCTTAATGATAATGAGCAGCTTGCACAGGAGGAGGACCGTGATCCGGTTATCTACGGCAAGCTCCAGGTTATGGATGTCAATGAGCTTGAGATAGTAGATGATGCCGGAAGAACAGTTGACTTCGACAACAGCATTTCACGTACTGTTTCATTTTCAGATCTTCAGGCCGGTGATAATGTTGTAGTAACTTATGCCGGAACAGTTTACAAGGATGCTGAGGAGACCGATGAATCTGAGGATTCCACAGGCATATTTGATGATGTACCTGTTGCAATCAAGATCGTAGCAGAGGATGCACTCAAGACCGAGGATGCTGAGGCAAACTACATCGACGGCACTGTATCAGGCATCAACGGCACAGACCTTACGCTCTCAACTGAGCTTTCAGATTTTGATTTCAGTGCAGATGAGTCTATGCTCAGCGGTGTAGAGGAAGAGAAGCACGTAAGAGTGTATTACACAGGTGCGCTTTCTGACATTGTTATTACAGCAGAGAAGATTGAACAGCTTGACTGATAATAATAACTGTCGAGACAGCTGCAGAATTGAAGTGAAATTTAGAAAAAAAGCTGCAATTATTTAGCACCATCTCGAATTTGCTTCGCAAATCCTCGATGTGGCTGGCCAGAGGCCCTTCGGGCCTTAGCCGCATTCCGTATTTCAGCATAAATTTGTCTGCAGGCAGCCAATTTACGCTGAAATGCGGAAGGTGTTAAACAGTTAACAACTTTTTAACTGCATTTCTGTATACAGATATACAAAAGTACTTGCAAAGCATCGTATACATGTATACAATACAGAATATGAAAAGACAGGCTGAAAACACAACAAAGGAGTTCCGGATTATCCCGGGGCTCCTTTTGCCTTTTTGCAGATTGCGGGAGCACGCAGTGCGCAGCAATCTGGTATTAATTGGGGGCAAAATACCTTTGAGCCCAACATCATAATATTATGAATACACGGGGACAAAAGTCTTTGTTCCTGACATCATATATGTATAACAGCTTTAAACTGCCGTATTCGGAGGAAATCATGAACAGGATAGCTATGACAGTACCGCTTGTCGAGATGGACGGCGACGAGATGACCAGAGTACTCTGGAAAATGATTAAGGATGAGCTTATATTGCCATTTGTGGAGCTTAAGACAGAGTACTATGATCTTGGGCTTGAATACAGAGATAAGACAGATGACAAGGTAACGCATGACGCAGCAGAGGCTACAAAAAAATACGGAGTAGCTGTTAAATGTGCGACAATCACGCCAAATGCTGCCAGAGTTGAGGAGTACGGCCTTAAGGAAATGTGGAAGAGCCCTAACGGAACCATACGCTCGGCTCTTGACGGCACGGTATTCAGAACTCCGATAGTTGTAAAGGGCATAGAGCCTAATGTACGAAGCTGGAAGAAGCCGATAGTTATGGCAAGACATGCGTACGGCGATGTTTATAAGGCCAGCGAGATGGCTATACCGGGAGCAGGAAGCTGCGAGCTGGTTTATACAGCTGAGGACGGCACTGTTTCGAAGGAGCTTATACATAAGTTTGACGGCCCTGGAGTTGTGCAGGGCATGCACAACCTTGATTCCTCTATATATGCCTTTGCAAGAAGCTGCTTCTCCTATGCACTTGAGATGAAGATGGATCTTTGGTTTGCAACCAAGGATACGATTTCCAAGAAATATGATCAGCATTTCAAGCTTGTATTTCAGGAGATATATGAGAATGAGTACAAGGCTGATTTTGAGGCTGCCGGCATTAAATATTTCTATACTCTGATAGATGATGCCGTGGCAAGAGTGGTTAAATCTGAGGGCGGCTTTGTATGGGCACTCAAGAATTATGACGGAGATGTTTTGTCTGATCTTGTAGCCTCAGCCTTCGGCTCACTTGCCATGATGAGCTCAGTGCTGGTATCTCCTCACGGCTATTACGAGTATGAGGCTGCTCACGGTACTGTGCAGAAACATTACTACAGATATCTTAAGGGTGAGAAGACCTCAACCAATCCGATTGCTACGATATTTGCATGGTCAGGCGCGCTCAGAAAAAGAGGCGAGCTTGATAATAATGCCGAGCTTGTAAGCTTTGCGGATAAGCTTGAGAAAGCATCGCTTTCGGTTATCGAGAGCGGCAGGATGACAGGAGACCTTGCAGCAATAACCTCACTGCCGAATCCGGTAACACTTAACAGTGAGGAATTTATCAAGGCTATAGCCGAGGAGCTCAAGGCACAGCTTGCATAAAGAGAAATACTGACAGTCTGCGGCGAATCGCACGGATTTACTTTTGGATTAGCTGCTTCGCAGTGTAAATCCGGAGTGGGAAACGCTTAATCAGCATTTCCCTAAACAGCTACTATGATGTCAGCTTCATAAGCTCTTAAAACCAGGGATAATTTCACACCCAACACGGAGATATACATTATGATTAAGCTTTACGATAAGGGAGTATATATAGTTAACGGCAGGGATATCTGCGAGTCGGAGGCCGAGGTAAAGGCTAAGACCGGCTCATGTCCTTCAAAGGAAAAGGCGGCTGAGGGCACCATAGCCTACGGCATTCTTAAGGCACACAATAAGTCAGGGGACATGAAGCATCTTAAGCTGCGCTTTGACAGCCTTACAAGCCATGACATAACCTATGTCGGCATAATCCAAACAGCAAGAGCCTCAGGCCTTGAGAGATTTCCGATTCCTTATGTTATGACCAACTGCCACAACAGTCTGTGCGCAGTCGGCGGCACTATCAATGAGGACGATCACAAGTTTGCACTGTCGGCAGCACACCGTTTCGGAGGCATTTACGTGCCTGCCAATATGGCCAATATACACAGCTATAACCGTGAGATGATGGCAGGCTGCGGCAAAATGATCCTGGGCTCGGATTCACATACAAGATACGGTGCCTTAGGCTGCATGGCTGTAGGAGAGGGCGGCGGAGAGCTTGCAAAGCAGCTCCTGGAGCGTACCTACGACTTTGATTATCCGGATACCATCGCGGTATATCTGACAGGCGAGCCAAAGCCCGGAGTCGGACCGCATGACGTTGCAATAGCCCTCTGCGGAGCCGTTTATAAAAATGCCTATGTGAAAAATAAAATCATGGAATTTGTAGGTCCCGGCATAGCAAAGCTTCCTATTGAATACCGCAATGCAATAGATGTCATGACCACGGAGACTACCTGCTGGAGCTCGGTATGGGAGACTGACGGCGAAACCGAGAGATATCTGGCTATGCACGGCAGACCGCAGGACTATAAGCTGCTGCATCCTGCCGAGACTGCATATTACGCAGGCTGCATTTACATAGATCTGTCTACGGTGGAATGCTCAATTGCCATGCCGATGCATCCTTCTAATGCATTTACCATACATGAGCTTTTGGAAAATGCAGAGGACATCCTGCATGAGACTGAGCTGGCTATGAATGAACAGATCAAGGGAGCAAGCTTTGATCTGATGTCCAAGCTGCATGGCAGGGACATCTATGTTGAGCAGGGAGAGATTGCAGGCTGTGCCGGAGGTACCTTTGACGGAATTATGGCTGCTGCAGATATACTGAGAGGCAAGAGCTGCGGAAACGGAGCATTTACCTTAAGTGTATATCCGGGAAGCATGCCGGCCTATGCTGAGCTTGTTAAAAACGGAACTGCCTCGGAGCTTATCTCTGCAGGTGTAATCATGAGAGAATGCTTCTGCGGACCGTGCTTCGGTGCCGGTGACTGTCCGGCCAACGGCGAGTTCTCGATACGTCATACAACCAGGAATTTCCCGAACCGTGAGGGCTCAAAGCCGGGTGAGGGACAGATGTCGGCAGTTGCGCTTATGGATTCGAGATCAATCGCGGCTACGGCGGCTAACGGCGGAAGGCTGACTGCAGCAAGTGACCTGGATGTTGAATACACGAAGCCCGAGTACCATTATGAAAGCGGCATCTATGAGAAGCGAATTTACAACGGCTGGGGCAAGGCTGAGCCGGACTTTGAGCTTAAGTTCGGACCTAATATAAAGGACTGGCCTGAGCAGCCGGAGCTGAGTGAGGACCTGCTTGTCAAGATCTGCAGCTATATCACAGATCCGGTAACCACTACCGATGAGCTTATCCCCTCAGGCGAGACCTCAAGCTATCGTTCGAATCCGGAAAGACTTTCACAGTTTGCACTGTCAAAGAG
>CAVALT010000066.1:0-7618 GCA_963589455.1 Clostridiales bacterium | reverse complement strand
TCATCCTCGTCCTCTGTCTCATAGGCTGCTGCCATTTTTCCGGCCTCAAGCACAGCCTTAAGACCCTTAAGTGTCTCAAGCTCCTTCTTTGCTCCCTTATCATTATTAGCAAGCTTGGCTGTTCTAGATATGCGCTTATCAAGCGTGTCAATATCCGCAAATATAAGCTCAAGGTTGATGGTCTCTATATCTCTTATCGGATCAACAGAGCCCTCAACATGTATAACATTAGTGTCTTCAAAGCAGCGTACAACATGAACGATTGCATCACACTCACGTATGTTGGCGAGGAACTGGTTTCCGAGTCCCTCACCCTTCGATGCACCCTTTACAAGTCCTGCTATATCAACAAACTCTATAACTGCCGGTACAGTACTCTTGGAATTATACAGAGCTGTCAGCTTGTCAAGCCTCTCATCCGGCACTGCTACTACTCCTACGTTCGGCTCAATTGTGCAGAACGGATAGTTTGCAGACTCAGCCCCTGCCTTGGTTATAGAATTAAAAAGTGTAGATTTTCCGACGTTGGGTAATCCGACAATACCTAATTTCATGTTGTATATGCTCCTTAAATGCCGCATTAAGCGGCTGTATTGTATTTTCTGAGTGAATTATATTTTCTACTTTGGACTCTGATATCATATTATAGATTATCGCCGGCTTCTCCTCAAGAGCTTTTTACCGGGCTGCAGAGCCGGGTGCACGAACAGTAAACAACAGAACCCCGGGTGTCATATGACCCGGGGTTCTGTACTGCAGTTATATGCTGCCAAACAGTTACATTAATCTGATTGTCCGATGCTGTCATAGTCAAAAAACTTTGACGCCGCCATCAGCTTCTTAATTATCTTACCTTGGCAAGAGTGTTAAGTGCTGAGATATAATCCTCTGAGTTGCCGTTCTTCTCAACTGTGATAACCATTACATAATCAGTACCGTCAACAGTCTTGATGTATGCATGATCATAAGTGTTGCCCTCAGGAGTAGCTACAGTCTTTGTAAGCTGCTTGAAGCTGAAGGCTCCGAGAGTGATATCGTTGGACTGAGAGCCGCCCTTGTATCCTCTTGCATCTGACAGGAAGCCCTTAACGAAGCCGTCAAGAGTAGCTGTGCCATACTTTGAGATCGGATAGAAGGTAATGTAGAAGTTAGAGGTTGTATCTGAATCGATATAAACATCTGTTCCGTCACCTGAGTTATCTACCTTAGCTCCTGAAAGTGTCATTTTGAAATTAGCCCAGCTGTTTGTTATGGATGAACCGCTGATGCTTGAGTTGGTATAGCCCTGAGTAAATACAGCATTAGCCGGATTGTCACCGTTGCCTGAAGACTTGTATGCCTTCTTGCCTGTCTTGTTGCTGGTTGTTGTAGTCTTGGTTGTTGTAGTCTTTGAGGTTGTTGAAGCAGATGCAGTGGTCGTGCTGCCTGATGCAGAAGCTGCTGTCTGAGTCTGAGCAAGCTTTGCAAAATCAACACTTGTAGCATAGTCCTTATCTGCCGGGTTCTCCTGAACCTTGCCGTCAACCATCCAGCGTCCGTTCTCGTCTACCTGACTGCCGTCAATGGTCTTGCCTGTCTGAAGCCATCCGTTCTGGTCGAAGTAGTAGCATCTTACAACTCCGTCTGTATCCTTAATCCAGTACCAGGTATTGGCAAGGAAGGTCTTGCCGTCCTCTGTAAGCTTATACCACCAGCCGTTTGACTCCTGGCACCACTGTCCGTTGCCTGTTGATGTTGCGGCACTGGCTGAAAATGCGGTTCCTGTAAGCATAGCTCCTGTTGCTGCAATAAGGGCTGCTCTCTTTAATGTCTTTCTCATCTTAATGGTCTCCTTTTTTCGTCCCTGATATAAGGACCTCTTATCTCTAAACCGATCAGCTGCTGCCTGTCGGCTTCATATCACTGTGATGTTAATAATATACCATGGCTTTTACGGATTTTCTTGAATATTATCTTACGAAAAATAAACATTTAAGCCGGATTTATGCCTTTTTTCTGTAAACTTTACGACAGATAAGATCATATAACGGTATAAGCCTGTGCTTCAGCAGCGTATGTGCCAGCCTGTCCTTTGGCAGAACCGGCTTAAGCCGCTTCAGCAAAGCTTTGAAATCCTCATTGTCACACATAGCATACAGCTCGGCCTTTATCCTGTCTTCATCAAAATCACTCCGATAATACATAAGCCCTGCAAATGAACATATATGTACAAAAAGTCTCCTGTCCATCTCTGCAACCGTACTGCTGCAGGTGCCTGCTCTGTCAAACAGTGCATTGCAGCTTCCGAGCACTATCAGAGAGCCCTTGAGGCCGTGAGGCTGAAAGGTATTGATAAGGCTCTGTCCCCTCTCGTGCTGTACATAGCTTAAAAAGACATATGGTACTACCGCAGCTCTCGCACAGACCGCAAGATATCTCAGTACAAAATCAAGATCCTCATTTACGCTCAGCTCTTCGTTATAGTATATCTCATGTTTCCTTATAAGCTCCGTATTGTAAAGCTTATTGGAATGAGTACCTATAAGATTCTGATCATACAGCCCCACAAAGGCTGTATCCGTAAATTCGTTAAGTGATCCGGAGAAGCTCTGCGGCTTATAATCCACATTGCGCGATGGCTCCTGCTCCCAGACCTTGCGTATTCCGCAGATGCTTACGTCTGCCTTTCCATCACAGACAGCAGTATAAAGCGTCTCTACAGTATCCGCTTCATAATAATCATCAGAATCAAGTGAAACAAACCAGGAGCCTCCGGCCTCTCTTATGGCTTTATTGCGTGCAGACGATACACCTCTGTTATCCTGCACCAGGAGTCTGATGCGCGGCTTTAGGCTCCCGTCACTCGTTCTGAACCAGAAGCTCTCACACAGTCTGCCTGCCGTCTGTACACTGTTATCCGTTGATCCATTGTCAGCGATAATAAGCTCAACATTAGGATAGCTTTGCTGCATACATGACAATACAGCCCTCTCAATAGTATCCGCAGAGTTGTATGACGGCATAATAACACTTATCAGCGGCAGCTCTGCCTTATAATCCGATATATACTTTTCTGTCAAGCTTCCTCCTTAGGATAGAACTCACAGCCGCAGCGGCCATGCTCCTTAACATAATAGAGAGCTGCATCTGCATCCTTAAAGATGCTGTCTGAAGGATCCGGTCGGTCGGCAAAGGCAACGCCTACCGACAGTGATACCGGAGGTACGCCCTCCTCCCTTGGGTTCTTCAGCTCGGTATTAATATAGCTTATCTTATCTCTTATCGTATAGTCGAGATCACTCGTCACCTCAACCATGATTACAGCAAATTCATCTCCGCCGATGCGGCAGACATAGTCAACATTACGGAAGGTCGACTTAAGCATAGCTGCAACCTTTTTAAGTATCACATCTCCAACCGCATGACCGTAATTGTCATTGACACTCTTAAACGTATCCACATCACACAGTATCAGTGCATACTGACTTCTGCCATCTCCGTAGACATTAAGCAGCTTTTCGAAATATCTCCTGTTCAGAGTCTCTGTCAGCGCATCATACTCGGCTTCATGACGTATAAGCCTCTGTGCCTCCTGATTCTCCTCGTATACCTCATTATAGGTTTCGGCAAGGCTCTGAAGCTCATCTGCTCCTATAATGGGAAATATCTTTCCGCGCCGTATGGATTCATTAAAGCTGATCAGAGGCAGCACAACTATCCTGCGAACCATCGCAAAGTTAATCAGCACCATCAGAAAAAGCAGGGCTACAAGCACTGTCAGCTTGACGAACATGTCCATATACACCTCTGATGAATGGGACTCGATGTTCCTTATCTGAATAATCAGATTGTCCATGCAGGCAGTAACACTCCTGGTTATATCATCTCTGATCTCCTGATATGCCGTGTTATTCATCAGCTCCTGTGCTTTTCTGAGCTTGCCCATATGGTTAAGCTCCAGCTCTTCTTCAGTAAGTACAGCTGACCTAAGCTCCTCCTCCCAGGTATCCTCAGGAACTGCATCTGCTTCAAGTCTCAGCCGCATGGCCCTATATTCAATCTGCATGAGTACATCTGAGCGTTCCATGGCATGCTCAAGATTATTATAGGAGACATTGCCCTCAAAATAGCTTCTGAGTATCTCCACTGCCTTTTCTCTGCGTCTTACCTGCTTTGCTTCATTAAAATACTGCTTAAGATACTCCGTCTTGCCTGTTGAGACAAACAGTCTTGCTCTCTCTGTCAGATAGTCCGATCCGTCCTGCATATCCTTGGAGGCATTTTCACAGGCTATGTAACGCTCCGTATCAGCGCGGAGGCTCTTAAACTGCTGCCAGGTAAGGAACAGAAGCACAGCCATAGTCACTGCCATCAATGCTGCAATTACAGAGCTCCAGAAGCTTACCTTCCTGATCTTTATCCTGTTGACATTCCCCTGCATATAAACACCCCCGGAAACAGCTCTTAAGCTGCACAGCCCTTCCCCTGCACAGCCTGAGAGTGATGATTATTTACTCCTTTTTATAATACCTTCCTATCGTTCTTATAAGTTTATCAGCGTTAATTGGTTTGGTCAAATGCTCATTCATGCCGGCTTTCATGCTCTTCTCAATATCCTCACTGAAGGCATTGGCTGTCATGGCAAATATCGGAATCTTTTCTGCATCACTTCTGTCCATTGAACGGATAAGCTCTGCAGCCTCACAGCCTCCCATAACCGGCATCATGGAATCCATGAGTATGCAGTCAAAGGCTCCCGGAGCTGATGCTGCAAATATATCAACAGCCTCCCTGCCGTTGTAAGCCCTGGTAATAACAGCACCTGCCTCCTTCAGCGTAAATTCTGCTATCTCCATATTAAGCTCATTATCCTCAACCAGTAGTACTCTGGCTCCGCTTATATCGGCAGCAGCATCCCCGTCTGCATCCTCAGCTTCATTTTCCGCAGGCTTAGAATCTATGCAGAGCGGAATGATTATCTCAAAGGTTGATCCTACATTCTTATTTGAATGCAGACTGATCTCACCACCCATCCGCATGACAAGCTCCTGAGTTATAGCGAGTCCGAGGCCTGTTCCTGCATATCTTGTGCGAGCGCCGTCATTTTCCTGTGCAAATGGCTCAAAGGCATGCTTCTGGAATTCCTCGCTCATGCCTATGCCGTTATCAGCGCATATAAACTGAAGCTGCATTATGCCGTCCTCGGACTTAAGCTCCTTATAGGAGGCTCTGACATAGCCGCCCTCATTGTTGTATCTGATAGCGTTTGATTCAATATTCTGAATAATCTGCCTGAGATGCACCGGGCTGCCTATCACTCCTGAATGCTCAATATCCACATTTTCCGCAGAAAAATTAATGCCGTGCTCATTTGCCTGTATCTCAATGACGCTGTTGGTTTCTGCTATGAGCTTCTTAAGATCAAAGCTTTTGTGCTCGAGCGTTATCGTGCCCGACTCAAGCTTATTCATATCAAGCACGTTGTTCACAAGGTCGAGCAGAAAGCCTGAGGCTGAAATTATCTTTTCTCTGCACTCCTCCTGTTTAGCTTCATTGCCTGCATAATGTCTGCTTATGTTGACAAGCCCCATTATGCCGTTTATAGGCGTACGCAGATCATGGCTCATGTGGCGCAGGAAATCAGTTTTAGCTGCATTTGCTCTCTGTGCATCCTCTGCTGCCTTCTTAAGCTCATCCTGATAATACAGAGCTGCGCGGCTCTGCAGCAGTGCCCATAAAAGCCATATCAGTACTGTCGCTATAATTACCGCGATCGTAACGAGATTTCTTGTCAGATATACCTTTTCCTGTGGAAAAAGTACAAATATGCTGCGGTTTGCTGCCTTTTCGGTGCAGCCGTACCAGGCTCTGCCGTTTTTCTTAAGCGTAAAAATCCCGCTGTCATCACAAGCTGTGACCGAACCCTCAAATCCGGGAAGACTGTCATCTGCAATCTCCATGCCAACCAGTTCATCCAGATTTGAGCTGACTATCTCACCATTCTCTGCTATTACTATGGCACCGTCATTTTTGAAGGCAAAATCCGTAAAGAGAGTATTGAGGGTCAGATCCCCGTTGTCTGCAGACTGCTCCCCCTTTTGTGCATAAGTTATTACAATGCCGGGTGCATCCTCTCTCTTTACTGCCGCAAAATCATATATTCCGTCATTCTGAACAAGCCGAACCGTATATACCATATTGGGATGACTTATGATATCTCGCACATAATCAGAATATATAAGCTCTTTAAATTTAACCAGAAGGCTTTCCTCATGTGAATTCTCGCTGACTACATTAAGCTCATCATCAAGCACTGCAGCGCCATCCAGCCTCTGTTCATCCGCATACTCATCCAGCTCACTCACATCCATGCCGCCAAGCAGCTCGTATATACGGCTCAGTCCTACTGTCTTGTCCTGCAGACGCGTCAGTGACTTTACCTTATCATTGGCATTAAAGGTGTCATATCGTTCTATGCGCGACCTTACAAAAAGAAAATCATTATCCATATCCTCAAGCATCTGCTTTTTTCCGAGATATGTGAAGGCTCCAAAGAAAAGAGCTATTATAAAAAGCGCCGCTATCAGAAATACGGCATTATTTTTGGAGGTCTTGGAGACCTTTGAGGTCTTGCCTTCTGAGGTGTGGTTATCAGATATCATTTCTGCTCATACCCTCCTCTGACGGTTATTGGATCAATTCCGTATTTTGAAGCTACTGTCTCGATAGTGCCGTCCTCAAGCATTGCAGCAAGTGCATTGTTAAGCTCGCTTACCGTCATAGCATGCGTGCCCTTCCTGAAGGCCACGCCTATACGGGTCATGTAAGGACTTTCATCCAGCATACGGTAGCTGCTTCCGCTGCCGAAGGAGGTAAGCTCCTTCAGCATGGCCTCATGACCTGACACAGCATCTACATAGTCCTTTCTGAGCACTGCGTACATCTCCGCTGTAGTTGAAAGGCAGACCACCTGCTTTGCCTCAGGCAGCGGAGAGTCAATCTTGTGAAGAAACAGCTCTGCAGCCTTGGTCGTGGCCTGCACTCCTATGCGTTTGCCTTCAAGATCCTGAAGTGTGTAAATATCACTGTCATTTCGTACAACAACAACCTGTCTGCTGTACATGTACGGTCCTGCCCAGGCATATTTATCTTCTCTGTCTGTCATTGAATAGCAGCTCCAGATGCAGTCAATATCACCGTTATTCAGATATTCATCCTTATCTGCCCAGTTTATCTGCTTAAATACCGGCTTATATCCAAGTCTGTCAAAGGCCTCCTTTGCGAGCTCGACATCAATGCCCTCATATTCGCCTCTGCTGTTTATATAGCTGTATGGCTCAAACTGATCAATTCCGACAACCACTGACGGAAGACTGTCTGATGCATTTATCCCTGCACCTAAGCCGCAGGCACACATAACCATAATTCCGGCTGTCAGAAGACACACCAAAAACGAAAGCACATGTGCTGAGCTTCCGCTGCGTTTTTTATCAGCTGTATCTCCGGCTGCTGAATGCCTGTTCAATTTACTATCACTCATATTAGCTTCTGATTTTTTTCTTTAAAATAAACGTAACCATTTAACATCCATCTCGAATTTGCTCCGCAAATCCTCGATGCAGCTGGCCAGAGGCTCTTC
>CAVALT010000065.1:0-7655 GCA_963589455.1 Clostridiales bacterium | reverse complement strand
CTGCAGAAGCACAGGCAGCCGCTGCAGATGCTATAGATAACGCCGATACGGATAAGCCAAACATAGCGGGAGCCGAAGGCACTGCAAAGACTGGCGGCAATAATGTGCGCGGAGTTAACAACCATCGTAAGGGTGTATATGCAAAGAGAGATAAGACATAAGATATCGGAGGAGATAATGATCGATTTCATACAGGATGACAGCAATAAGGGGCTGTGGCAGGAACAGGAAAATACTGCCGGCATGCCTGATATACAGGATGTAAAAGATGAGACAGCAGATGATAATGCATTCCAATCAGATACATCAGCTGATTCAGGTGCAGGTGCAGATGCCGCTGCCGCTGCTCAGTCAGGCGATGCGGAAGGTAAGCAGCCTGAAGCAGCCGCAGATTCAGCAGACATTAATGAAAATGCTATTAGCGAGCTGTCAGACAGGATGGATGCACTTACGGAGCTCTTTAAGTCCAAGATCGAGACTGACGAATATAAGAATCACCTCTTTGACGAGATGCATAAGCAGCTTGCAAAATATCAGGATGATGCCCTCAAGTCAGTAATAGAGCCGTTTATCTCAGAGCTGATTACACTGCTTGATAATGTTAAGCAGTATGAGAAGTACACTCCCGAGGAGGCAACTCCGGAAAATTATGCCAAGCTCAGGAAGCGTATGGCCGATGTGAGAGGCGATATAGAGGATCTCTTAGAGGAGATGGATGTAAGCAGATATGAGACTGACGATTCCATACCTGATACCAAGAGACAGAAGATAATCAAGACCGTGCGCACGGAGGATGCTTCGCAAAACAATACGATAGCGGCAAAGCTCTCCGACGGATACATTTACAGAAATAAGATAATAAAGTACGAGAAGGTATCAGTCTACAAGGCAGAGTAATAAATAATTCAAGCAGCATTATAGAGGACAGAAAGCAATGACAAACAAAATTTTCGGCATAGATCTGGGAACAACCTACTCCTGCATAGCCTATGTAGATGAGTTCGGCAAGGCAGTAACCATAAGAAATGCAGACGGAGACATGACAACTCCCTCAGTAGTTTATTTTGAGGACAATGAGAAGCAGATCGTAGGAAATGAGGCAAAGGCCAACTTTGTTATGGAGCCTGAGCATACGGTAGCATTTATCAAGCGCGAGATGGGCACTGAATATCGCAGAGAGCTGCATGGCGTGTCCTATTCACCTCAGGAGATATCCGCCAAGATACTTATGAAGGTGGTAAATGATGCCAATGCCGCACTCAAGGAGCAGGGCGTGCTCGGACAGGATGAAAACATAAACAAGGCAGTAATCACCTGCCCGGCATATTTCGGCATGGCAGAAAAGGATGCCACCAGGAGCGCAGGAGTTATCGCAGGACTTGAGGTTCTCGACATCATCAATGAGCCGACAGCGGCAGCTATAAATTACGGTGCAATCAATGCGGGCGACCACAAGACTGTCATGGTATATGACCTCGGCGGAGGAACCTTCGATGTCACCATCATGACTATCGCAGGAAATGATATAAATGTAGTCTGCACAGGCGGAGATCCGCAGCTTGGAGGCAAGGACTGGGATAATACCTTAAAGGACTGGCTCGTAGAGAAGTGGAAGGAGGAGCAGGACACCGACGAGGATATATCAGAGGACCTTGAGACCTTAAGCTCTCTTATGGAGCAGGCTGAGAAGGCCAAGAAGACTCTTACCGCCAAGGAAAGCGCTAAGATAGGCATCGTTCATGAGGGCGAGCGCATGAAGCTCGAGATAAGCCGTGACGAGTATGATGCACTCACTGCAAGACTCCTGGACAGAACCATAGAGCTTACAGACAGCTGCCTTAAGGATGCAGAGAAGAAGGGCGTGAGCTTAGACAAAATCGATGAGATACTGCTTGTAGGAGGCTCCTCAAGAATGCCTCAGGTAAAGAAGAAGGTAGAGGAGACCTATCATAAGCCAACCTCCCTGCATGATCCGGACGAGGCCGTGGCAAAGGGCGCGGCACTGTATGCGCAGAACCTGAACGGCTACAAGATTGTTATAGATGAGATAGCCAGGAAAACCGGCAAAAGCGAAGATGAGATAAAGCACGAGGTAGATAACGGAGGCAATCTGCAGAGCATCGCAAAGAAGGCAGGCCTGTCAGCTGAAGCTGTAGGAGAGCTCAACGTAGGAAAGCTCAGGATAAGCAATGTATCCAGCCGCACCTACGGCATAGGATTTATAGATGATTACGACAAGCATTATATAGGTAATCTCATTATGCAGAATGACAATCTTCCGAAGACGGTCACAAAGACAGTAAATCCGCATAGTGACGGAGCCGGAGTTATATTCCCGGTATATGAGTCTATGAGTGATCAGGAGCGCATGTATGATGAAAGCCTTGCTACTGAAATAACGACATTTGAGCTTAATACTGAAGTGCCGATGACTACCATGACCAAGATTGCCATGCAACTGACCTTTGATAATTCGGGTCTGCTGACCCTGGACGCTGAGGAAATGGATCATCATACCAAGCTTCATGCAACCTTTAAGGTCAAGAACAGTCTTGATGACAGTGAAATGAAGGTTGCAATGGCAAGAAGCAGGAATTCAAAGGTTGAATAAGCACTATCATTATGAATATGGGTATCCAGATATTGTAATTATTGGTTGATAAGGCTTGTTTGTGCGTATCAGAACTGCATGCGCACAAACTTAATCAATTGGTGAATTACGTGATAAGGATAGTCAAAGCTTCAATAATGACAGCACTGATAAGAGCATAACATATCGGAGTTTATATAGATGAGCAGCAAGTTTTCGGTAAGTGAGATACAGAGCCTCTGCAAGGAGGTAAAAAAGGGAAAATACAAGGGAGACCCGGCAGATGTGGAAAGCTATAAGGCATACCTTGACGAGCTTTATTACAAAAGGCTTCTGACCGCGGAGACAGTAAAGGCGCAGCTTGATAAGCTGCAGTTAACCTTTACTGCAGGCGATGCACACAAAAAGGAGGAGCTTACTCCGAGGATAGAGCTGTTAAAAAGGGCACTTGATGCCCTGCAGAGCGGCGGCATTGACCTGGATGAGCAGAATAAAAGGAGCGAGCTTAAGGCAGTGACTGCCGTAAGTCTCGTCATGATAAAAAATAATCCGAAAAACAGCGGACTCTCAGACGAGGAGCTGGTATTAAAGCTTGATGAAAATGTGTTCTATGCATTTACGGTGGAGGAGATTACCGCTGCCGGAGGCTCGGACACTGCCTCAGCCATCACCTATGATACCGAGTTCATATATGAGCTTGGCAGGATATTTGCCAGAAATGATGCAGCCTACATGAGCGTCATTAACAGGATTACGGAGCTTGCAGGACCATATGATGCATCAGAGCGGTATTACGGCAGAGTCAAATCCGTGCTTTCGGATTACAGAGCAAAGGAGAAGGAGAAAAGAAGACTTAATCAGCAAAATGACGATGAGCTGCTAAACGAGATAGAGACCGGGCTCATTGCCCGTATGGACGGCTGCAACAATGCAAGGCTCAAGCTCTCAATGCTGCTGGCTGTCTATAATCCGGAGTGCGTTGCCTCTCTGTGCAGAAACAGGGATATCAAGGCTATGGACAAGGTGGTTATAGAGGACGGCACAAGCTTTGTAAAGGCACTTGAGGGCAGTGCAAGATACGGCATGACTGCCGCAACCATAAAAAGCATCGCTCCATATGTAAATGTAGAGCTTAAGACAGCCTCCGGCTCAGCAGAGAATGCAGGCATTGATATAGCGGAGCTGTGGGCTCAGAAGGAGGAGGCTAAAAAGCAGGCTGCTGCGGCTCAAAGGAATGAAGATCTTAAGAAGCTTAAAGGTGCATTGCCTTATTTTGAAAATGCAGCCTTATGTGAAAAGGAGCTTGCAAAGCATTTATTTCTTCCGGAAAAGATAACGCTCAGAGGAGGCACGGTTGTTAAAGCCATCATAATAGGCGGACTCCTGGGAGCTGCATTACAGTTTGGATTGCTGCTGATGCTAACGAAAGCAGCAGCCGGACAGGGCGATGATACCCTGGTGGCTAAAGTCCTGTATGCAGTATTATCAATATTCGGCGATTCAAGCGAGGGAGTTATGAAGGCTATAGAGTTTTTATTGCTGATATCTGCAATTATTGGAGCTTTTATAGCACTGAAGATATTTGCTTCAGGAACCGACAAGCAGAATAAGAAAATTGAAGAGCTGTATAATCACGTGGCTAAAACAAAGAAGCAGCAGCAGGAGCAGCTGAGCATCGGCAGCAGGGCAGTAGAAGATATTCTGCCGGAGGAATTCAGAAAGCCTGACATGGTCAAGGAGATCATCTCCATGCTTGAATACAATAGAGTAGAAAGCATAGGAGAGGCAATGAATCTAATCTCCGCAAGGAAACACAGCTGACATGAATAAAATCGGCCTTACGGTTAATTACATGAATTTTCTTTAGGGAAATGCTGATTAAATCAGCATTTCCCCAAATACATCAGGCGGATCACATGGATTTGCAGGGGGATTTGCTGCTTTGCAGCGCAAATTCGGCGTAGGAAAACGCACTAATCAGCATATTTAAGGAACAGGGAAGTCACTGCGCATCTGGAAACAGAAACGCGCATGACTTCCTTTTTTACTAACTGTTAAGCAACATATAGAGGATTTGCAGAGTGAATCCAAAATGGTGCTAAACAGTTACTTTTATTTAAGGAAACACTGATTTAACCAGTATTTCTTAATAATGTTGTCACGATTACAGATATAGAAGTCCTTCTGCAGGGAATATAATCAAAATACAGTTTGCCCGCAGTCCACATTTTCAAGTTTACATTGAAAATATTCATGTTTTGTGCTAAAATTCGACTTTGATTATGATAGCGTCAGTGTGCAAAGACGACAAAATTGAGAATCGAAACATTTTTAGAGTAGGAGACGATACAGTAATGAGTGTAAAAGTTGAGAATCTTGAAAAGAACATGGCAAAACTTACCGTTGAGGTTTCAGCCGGCGAGCTTGACAATGCAATTGATATTGCATACAAGAAGAACAAGTCAAAGTTCAATATCCCGGGCTTCCGCAAGGGCAAGGTACCTATGGCAATGATCGAGAAGATGTACGGACCGTCAGTATTCTATGAGGATGCTGTTGATACCATCCTTAATTACAGCTATCCGGATGCTGCAAAGGAGTCAGGTCTTGAGATTGTAAGCCGTCCTGAGATCGATATTGTAACAATCGAGAAGGGTAAGCCGTTCGTTTACACTGCTACCGTTGCTACAAAGCCTCCTGTTGAGCTTGGTGAGTATAAGGGTGTTACAGCAGCAAAGGCAGATACCACTGTTTCAGCAAAGGATGTTAATGCTGAGCTTGCACGTATTCAGGAGCAGAATGCCCGCATGATCACTGTTGAGGATGATAATTATAAGATCAAGAACGGTGATATAGTTACAATCGACTTTGATGGTTCGGTTGACGGCGTAGCATTTGAGGGCGGCAAGGGAGAGAATTATCCTCTTACAATCGGCTCACACAGCTTCATTGACAACTTTGAGGATCAGCTCATCGGTCATAAGACAGGGGATAATGTTGATGTTAATGTTACCTTCCCGACACCTTACGGCGCTAAGGAGCTTGAGGGCAAGGCAGCACTCTTCAAGGTTACTGTACATGAGATTAAGCAGAAGGAGCTTCCTGCTCTTGATGATGATTTTGCTTCAGAGGTTTCAGAGTTTGATACACTTAAGGAGTACAAGGCTTCCCTTAAGAGCGAGATAAAGCTCAGAAAGGAGAAGGCTGCAGCTCAGGAGAATGAGAATAATGTCATCAAGGCTGTAGTTGCCAATGCAAAGGTAGAGCTTCCTGAGCCTATGGTTAGAACCAATATTGAGAATATGGTTAATGACTATGAGCGCAGCATGAACCAGCAGGGTCTTCAGCTTACTCAGTATCTCTCATATCTCGGACAGACCATGGATCAGTTCGCAGAGTCTCTTAAGCCGCAGGCTGAGGAGAATATCAAGTCTCAGCTTGTTTTTGAGGAGATCATCAAGAAGGAGAACATCTCTGCAAGCAATGAGGCTGTTGACGCAAAGATCGCTGAGATGGCTGAGCAGTACAAGATGGAGGCTTCAAAGGTTAGAGAGCTTCTCGGAGAGGGCGGACTTGAGAATATCAAGAGAGATATCTGCTTCCATGAGGCTATAGACCTTTGCGTAGCAGAGGCTAAGCTTGTTGCTGAGAAGAAGAGCAAGAAGTCTGAGGAAGAGACAGAAACAGAGTCAGAAGCAAAAGAGGACTAATAGACCAAAGAGGACTAATTAATGCCGTATTCTATACCATATGTCATTGAGCAGAGCTCAAGGGGCGAGCGCTCATATGACATATATTCAAGATTATTAAAGGACAGAATTATTTTTCTCGGAGATGAGGTTAATGAGGTGAGTGCGCAGCTTATAGTTGCGCAGCTCCTCTTCCTTGAATCTGAGGATCCGGGTAAGGATGTTCATCTGTATATCAACAGTCCGGGCGGTGTTATTACTGCCGGTATGGCTATATATGACACAATGCAGTACATTAAGTGCGATGTGTCTACGATCTGTGTCGGAATGGCAGCCAGCATGGGCGCATTTCTCCTTGCAGGAGGAACCAAGGGCAAGCGTTATGCACTGCCTAATGCCGAGATTATGATTCATCAGCCTTCAGGAGGCGCACAGGGCCAGGCTACAGAGATACAGATTACGGCTGAGTGGATACTCAGAACCAAGAAAAAGATGAACGAGATACTCGCTGCCAATACAGGCAATACCTACGAGAGACTTGCTGCTGATACTGAGCGTGATAAATGGATGACAGCTCAGGAGGCACTCGAGTACGGAATTATAGACAGTATCATCGAAAAGCACTAAGGAGTTAACAGATGGCGGGAGGAAAGACACCCGATAAAATCAGATGCAGCTTCTGCGGAAAATCAAGTGTACAGGTGCAGAAGCTTATTGCAGGCGCAAATAATACATATATCTGCGACGAATGCATAGCACTTGCAAATGAGATTCTTCAGGAGGATATCCGAAACGGAAATGTACAGCGCAGGACTACAAGTGCTGATGTTAAGCTTCTGAAGCCAAAGGAAATCAAGGATTTTCTTGATGAATATGTTATTGGTCAGGATGATGCCAAAAAAGTGCTTGCAGTCGCTGTATACAACCATTATAAGCGCATCATGAGCAATATCACTGATATTGAGGTTCAGAAGAGCAATATACTCATGATCGGTCCGACCGGATCTGGCAAGACCTACCTTGCACAGAGCCTTGCCAAGATGCTGGGAGTACCTTTTGCGATTGCTGATGCTACCTCACTCACCGAAGCCGGATATGTAGGCGAGGATGTAGAAAATATTCTGTTAAAGCTTATACAGGCTGCCGATTATGATATAGAGAAGGCTGAGTACGGTATCATCTACATTGATGAGATAGATAAGATCACTAAGAAGAGCGAAAATGTCTCCATAACCAGAGATGTTTCCGGAGAAGGCGTTCAGCAGGCACTTCTTAAGATAATTGAGGGTACGATGGCATCGGTTCCCCCGCAGGGAGGCAGAAAGCACCCGCATCAGGAGATGATGAATATAGACACCACCAATATACTCTTTATC
>CAVALT010000064.1:0-7721 GCA_963589455.1 Clostridiales bacterium | reverse complement strand
AAGAGACACTGCTATCTCCTTCATATACTTGGGAACAGCACTGAGATACATGGCCCCAAGCTCTACTGAGTTGCCGACCTCTGTCATCACGGTCTCTGTGTAGCTGCCCTCTGTGCTGTAGACAAGTCCAAGTATAAGCACCGCAAGAATAGGACCTATTGAGCATAATGCAACAAGACCGAAGCTGTCATTTTCCGCATGCTTATCGTTACGTATTGCCGAGATACCAACACCGAGAGCCATGATAAAAGGAACTGTCATCGGGCCTGTGGTTACTCCGCCCGAATCAAAGGCAACTGCCAGGAAGTCCTTCGGTACGAACATGGCCACTGCAAATACTATAAGATAGAATATAAGAAGAAGCGGCGGCAGGGCAATGCTGAAGAGAATACGGATAAGCGCTACTACAAGAAATGCGCCTACTCCGGCTGCAACCGAAAGTATCAATACAAGATTAGGCACCGACGGCACCTGTTCTGCGAGCACCTGCAGATCCGGCTCAGATACAGTGATTATGACACCGAGCACAAAGCCTATCAGCAGCACCAGAGGAAGCTTTCTTACCCTCAGCATGCTTCCGCCTACTCGTTCTCCCATGGGTGTCATAGACAGCTCTGCTCCGAGATTGAAGAATATCATGCCTATTATAACCATTGCTGATCCAAGCAGAAATTCCGAGAGCACCGCTGTAGACACCGGTGCTATGCTGAAGCAGAGCACAAGCACGATCAGTACAATGGGTATGACCGCATTGATTGATTCTCTTGATTTTTCCTTTAATTTTTCTCTGAGCACACGTTTCTGGTACTCAAGCTGTCTTTTTATCGCAGAATTCTTCACAGGATCCTCCGTCTTGTCATATATTGAGTCATTATAAGCCTCAGCTGCATAACACTTCCGGCAGCTGAGGCTGCTTAAGCTTACAGAAGAAGTATAGCAGAGGATTATGAAATTTCGTCTGACTTTTGGGCACTTTTTATGATTTCTTAACGATTTTTTTGTTAAATATTTCTGCTTTGCAGCTGTTTTCCTATCTATGTACACTGCAAGGCTTATTGCCAATTGTATTATTTATACCTTATCCCCCACTGTCTTATAAAGAAAATGCCGATTAAGGAAATGCTGATCTAATCAGCGTTTCCTTAAATCAGCATTTCCCTTGTCAATGCTCGGTAAGATCAAGTATTGAGCAGATTGCCGGCACTCCAACCTCGGTGTGGCTGTAGCGGTCACGTATATTCTGCTCTATCTCCTTTACATAGCCCGGTGCGGCAATGATGATTACATCCACGGGATCCTTCAGATATTCATCCGGAGATACTATCGCTATATGTGAAGCAGGGGCATACCTGCCCTGCTTCCTTGGCGATGAATCAATAATGTATTTTATATGTTCCTTAAGGGCTGTTGTAGAAGCAATTGTAAAGCCCTGATGTCCGGCACCCCACAGCGCTGCACTGCGTCCCTTTCTCTCAAGGTCTCCCATATAGCCTGCTATTTCACTGCTCATGCGTTCATAGTCAGACTTAAGAGCCGAGATGTTCATCGGAGGGATTTTATTATTCCTCGACACTGAAGCTGTTTCAGCATCCCTGTCTGCCGGAGCTGCTGATGATTTGCCCGGAACTGCTGTATCTGCTGAAGCGGAGCATACCTGAGCTGATTCGGAATATGCCTGCGAAAGCATTTCCGCTGCCGGAACTCCATTCTCCGCCGCACCGTCAGCAGAGCCTTTAGCCACTATAAGTCTTATGGTATCCCCGATGCCTATATAGCTGCTCTCAAGCACCCTAAAGCCGCAGCTCTCGCAAAGCCTGCTTATTGAGTACATATCATAATTGGCAATATGGTCGCGTATCAGCTCATAGTACCTGCCCTCTACAATGATATATTCAAAGGAGGGCACAGAAATAATTCCGATTCCGTCATCTGCAAGATTGCGGTATAAGCATTTTAACATGCTCTGCGGATCAGGCTGATGCTCCAGAAAATTAAATGAGCAGAAAACGTCAAACGGAGCTCCGGGGATTGCAAGCTCTTCACTGTCCGGGAAAAGCTGCATGATATGAGCTTCCGGCACTCTGCCCTCCTCGCAGAGTCTCTGCCTTGCTTCCTGATATTCACATTCTCCGTGCTCGGTTCCGTAGATATCAACATCAAACTCAGCCAGCACTGCCAGAAAATCTCCGTTGCTGCAGCCGCACTCAAGCCACCTGCTGCCCCGGCCCTTGCCGTATCTGTCTATGACAAGCCTGTAATCCGCCCTTCTCAGCTCCTTCATGGTTTCGGAAAGTCCGACTACTCTTATGGCATCCCTGTAGTATTCGACCGGCTCACAGTCAAACTGCACGAGCCCGCAGCTCTCACAGCGGCAAAGCGGAAGATCCACACCGCGGTCTGCGGAAAGCTCTGCTTCATCAGGCATGCTCTGGGCACCGGCAGGCATATTGGGCAATCTGAATAACGGCCCGGATAGCTCCGAGCCGCAGGCCAGACATTTGTGTTCAGACTTCACAGATGTAATATTCATATTAATTGCTGTCCTCATCCTTTGTATCAAAATTGACACGTTCCTCCTCTACAACGAGCGGACGCTTCATAACTCTCTGATTGATGCTCAGCACATACTCTCCGAGCAGGCCTATGAAAAAGGTCTGTATGCTGCCCATAAAAAGCATGCCTATAAGCATTGGAGCACTCCCGGCAGGAAAACGGTCCCACCATATAAGCTTCATAATAAGATATATGAGTGCAATCAGCATGGATATGGCAGCACATATTCCGCCTGCAAAGGTTGCAAGCCGCATGCCTACTTTTGTATATGAGGTAAATGAAAGCATAGCTGCATCATAAAGAGTATAAAGGTTGTTTGAGGTTTTTCCTGCACGCCGCTTTGGCTGATCATACATAATTTCCTTACGCCTGAAGCCAAGCTCTGCAACTATGCCTCGAAGGAACGGAGTCGGATCATCCAGCCTTCGCAGTACCTCTATGAAAGCTCTGTCATAGAGTCCGAAGCCTGTAAAATGCTCGATCTGATCGACCTGGGAAAACCTGCGTATCATCTTGTAATACAGACATCTCAGCGCATATATAAAGCTTCCGTCAGTGCTGTGCTCCTTGATGCCTATAACTATCTTATAGCCTTCCTCCCAGCCCTCAACATATTTCGCAATCATCTCAGGCGGGTCCTGAAAATCCGCTGCCATCAGCATGGTTGCATCTCCGTCGGACTGAAGCATGCCGTAGTACGGACTGTTGAACTGTCCGAAATTTTTAGCATTGAAGATGGCCTTAACATGCTTATCCTTTTCTGCCAGTCCGCGTATTATTTCTCTTGTTGCATCCTTGGATGCATTATCCATGAAAATGATGTCGTAGTCATATTTCTTAAGGATCTCCGCTGTATCAAACTGCTCCTTAACAGCTGCTGCAATGGCGGCAACATTTTCCTCCTCATTGTAACAGGGTATGACTATACTTATTTTTCTGCTCATTTATACTAACTCCGGTAATCTATATCTCAACCATAAGCTTGACAAGTCCTGCCGGTCTCTCATGCATTGCTGAAAGTGCCTCAGGTATAGCTTCAAAGCCCTTCAGCCTGTGGGTGACAAGCCGACCCTGCACGGATTCACATCTGTACGCCTCATCAAGCATAGCCTCAAGCCAGTCTCTTCCGCCGCGTGACAGCTCAAATTTAAAGGTCTTGCCGCTCATGCCTCTGCCAAGAGAAAATACCGGAAGTCCGACACAGCCGCTTCCTTCAATATAAGCGACATTTACCACTATGCCTGTACCGTATCTTACAATATCACAGGCCAGTGCAAGGCTGTCGGCATTGCCTCCGCATATCAGCACTGAATCTGCACCATAGCCTCCGGTACAGTCAAACACTGCATCCACCGCAGGATCCGACATGCAATTTGCCCTGCTGTCTCTGGCCGGATACTCTGACGCACGCTCAGGCTTATGATTGTAGACCTCATGACCGTCCCGGTAGGATATATAGGTATCAATATCAAAAGCTGCTGCAAGCTCCGCACTTACAGAATCCTTATCCGAGCCGATGATAATAACCTGACCGTCAGCTCCGGTCATGCGCTTTGCCGCTGCCGCTGCCATCAGGCCTACGGCTCCGCTGCCTATAACACATACCGTATGTCCTGCCTCAATCAGTGCCTCGCTTGCTGCAGTATAGCCCGTTGCCATCATATCGACAGCCATGAGCGCAGCCTCAACCGAAACCTCCTCCGGCACATGCGCCAGGTTCATATCTGCCTCAGGCACCTTAAAGAGCTCAGACCACATACCGTTAATGTTGCGTCCGAGCTTGCTGCCTGAAAAGGGTGCATTCCTGTGTCCCGTAAGATCTCCCGGCTCAGGCATAACCGCCGATACAGCCACAAAATCTCCGGGTCTGAAATCCGTCACCATCGAGCCTACCTCAACTACCTCGGCAAGTCCTTCATGCCCAAGCACAAGATTATCACGTCTGGGGCCGTCCCCGGCATAAACCGTATGCACATCGGAGGAGCACGGCGACACAAATCTGGGCCTCAGCAGGGCTGCATATGCATCCTCCTCGCTGTCAGATTCAAGCACCGGTGCCGGTATATCCCTTAATTCTATTTTTCCTTTTTCTGTAAATACGTATGCCTTCATATATCTGTAAGCCGGCTTATGCCCTCTGCAAAGCTTATGCTGTCCCTAAATCCAAGTGACCTTAAGCGGCTCACATCCGGACTTAAATCCGCAGGTCCCTCTGCATTGTCAGGACGTCTTCCGAAGTCCGCCGTGCCTCTTTCTCCCATAAGTCTGTGCAGCTCCAGCACATAATCCCTTAAAGGCCTTGTATCCCCGGATGCAACATTATAGATGCCGGCCTCCGCCTGCTCGCAGATAAGACCTATTGCTCCGGCCGCGTCTGTAATATACATGTAATTCCACAGCTGGGTACAGTTTCCAAGCTCGACAGTCTCTCCGCGTTCAAAGCCCTTTATCAGACTGCTGATCAGCGAATACGGATGATCACCCGGTCCGTATACTGAAAATATGCGAAGATGCACATAGCTTAACCCGGATGAGCTCTCTGCAAGATACTGCTCTGCCAGCCGTCTCACCCTGTCCTTGGCTATGCCGTATTCACTTACAGGCTGCAGAGGCCCGTATTCCTGCTTAAGACCGCCGTCCTGCTGATGACCGTACTCTGCCTGTGAACCGGCAAAAACAAAGCGTGTACACCCAAGTTCCTCTGCCTTTTGCAGTGCAGCCATGGTCATATCTGTATTATACTGCTGTATCTTCGGATCCGCTCTGTCCGCTGAGCCGGAGCCTGCCCATGCAAAATGCAGCCAGACATCAGCCCTGTCCGGAAGCTTATCCGGCTCCTCATCAAAGCTGTGCCTTAAACAGACTGTCTCATGTCCTCTTTGCTTAAGACAGTCTGCTGCTGCAGCTCCGATAAAGCTTGTAGACCCTGTTACTATGATCCTCATGTCCTGATTTATTCCTTAGCTGCCGGAATAAACATATTGTCCTTAAGCTCCTCCTCAGACAGGAAGGGCTTAAGATCCTCTAACGGCGGACTGCTGAGTGAGCCGTCAGGATGCTTTTTAACTGCAGATCCCGGCTCAAAGGGCTGATCCAGCGATACAAATATCTCACAGAGCACCGGTCCCCTGAACGCAAGCACCTCATCTATCACCGACTGAAGCTGTGAATTATGCTCTATCCTGCGGTATGCTATTCCGAATGCAGCTGCAATCCTTCCAAACTCCGGGAAGCTTAAATCATAGCTGTCCACACCTATGCCTACAAGCGGCTCACCGTTAAACAGATTCTTCTGAGTCTGTCTGATGCTGTGATATCCGCCGTTATTAATAAGGAATATCTTAATCGGCATCCTGTGGCTTGCGATAGTCTGCAGCTCCTGGAGATTCATCATTATAGAACCGTCGCCTGTCGGACAGATTATGTCATGCTTATAGTAGGATGGATAACGCTCCGTTCTGCCTCTCCAGTCAGCAAGCTTCTTGGCTGTCTCCATCTCTCCGCAGGCATGTGCCTTGTCATCAACAGTTCTGTCCTCCGTGCATTCACTGCCGTCATAGCTTACCGGATAGGTTCTGCCTGAAACGTCATGGACTGCCGTGCATGCGCCTATTGCTGCCGGCAGATCATAGCCCATGGCTGCAATTGCATCCTGGGAAATGAATCTGCTGCCGTCCTTGACTCTGAATACCTGAGCACCTACAACGCAGGCTGATCCGTTTCCTACTACAGTTATCTGCTCCTCGCTTAGGGACATGCTCAGAGTCTTCATGAACTCATAAACATTGACAGCCTCATCGTCTCCGTGCTCTGCATATTCAGATTTGTACGGATTATATTTCTCCATCCAGTAGGCACACTGCTCAAGCCAGCTTCTGCCGTCCTTGCCCTCGCCTCCGTCAAAAAGAAAGCTGCCGTTATTGCGGCCGTAGCCCTCTGCTATCAGCTGCTCGGTACGGTCGTACCTGATGCCGTGTCCTGTAATGCCCATCTCCTCAAGTCTGTCATCAAGAGCCTTAAGAAGCTCATAAGCATCACAATGCACAGGTACATCTACGTGCACTGACGGCTTCTTAAGCTCCTCCTCATCTATATCGCAGACTATGGTATAAGCCTCTCTTGCCCAGGTCTTGAAATTATAGCCGACCTGTCTGATGCTTAAGCGCGAGCCTATCGAAAGTATAAAATCAGCGTTCTGAACAGCAAAATTGCCCGGACGATCTCCGCGTCCTCCCGGCTGTCCGGCCTTAAGCGGATGATTGTACGGAATAATGTCTATGGCATTCCAGCCTACCACGACCGGTATGCCAAGCCTGTCTGCCACTCTCAGGAATATGTTCTCCGCTCCTGCTATACGTATTCCGTTTCCTGTATAGAAAACCGGACGCTTTGCATCCCTGATGCGTCTTATTATCTCATCGATCACGGGTGAGTTCTTATCCACATGACCGGGTACAGACTGATGCTTCTGCTTTCTGAAGGAAATGTTAAGTATATCATCCCTCATATCAGAGTTGGCATACTCTCCTCTCGGCTGAAAATGCGCAAGCTCCTCATCCTCGTCTATACGCTCGAGCTCGGCTTCATTTTCAGCAAGATATTCTGCCGGATCAAAGCCCTTAAGCTCACTGTCCTCAATATAGGTGCCCTGAATATCCACAGGGATATCCAGCCAGCACGGACCCGGTCTTCCTGTCTGACAGAGCCAGATGCACTTCTCAACCTCATAGCGTATGGTCTTTGGATCCAGCACCATCTTTGAATACTTGGTCATGCAGTCAATGCTGCGCGTAATGTCAAACTCCTGATCTCCCATGGAGCGGATTCCTACGCCCGACCAGCGTGCTGTATTGTCATAGCGTACCTGTCCCGAGATAACTATCATGGGAATAGAGTCGAGCCAGGCTCCGACTACTCCGGTGATTCCGTTGGTTCCTCCAGGGCCTGTTGTAAGGCAGAGCAATGCCGGCTTATTGTAAATGCGCGCATAGCTCTCTGCCGCGATGGAGCAGGACTGTTCATGATGCATGTACAGGGTTGAAAGACCCTGCTGATGTCCGAAGCCGTCATTTAAATGCATGGCTCCCCCTCCTGTAATGGAGAAGCACTGGGTTATGCCGTTCTTAACCAGAAGACCGGCTACATATTTGCTAAGCTTGATATTCATG
>CAVALT010000063.1:1611-7742 GCA_963589455.1 Clostridiales bacterium | reverse complement strand
GAATTGCCTGCTTGCAGGTAAATTCACATTGAAATATGGCAGGCGGCCAAGGCTTGAAGAGCCTCTGGCCAGCTACATCGAGGATTTGCGGAGCAAATTCGAGATGCGTGCTAAACAGTTACTATTTATTCAATAAACCTCTAATATCCGGCTTTACAGCAAATGACTGTGCGTCAGCCCTCTTTCATTTTTAATCCTCAAGCCCCTCATCCTCAATGAGATTTCTGCTCAGTGCCGCCTTGCAGGCAAGCTTATCGCAGCGCTCATTTTCAGGATGACCGTCATGTCCCTTGACCCAGATAAAATTAACCCTGTGAGGCTCTATTGCCTTAAGCAGCCTCTTCCAGAGATCTACGTTTTTTACCGGGCCGCTGCGCTCCCTGCGCCAGTTATTCTTGACCCAGCTCTCTATCCATTTCTGGTTGAAGGCGTCTACAAGATACTTTGAGTCACTGTAGAGATCTATAAGACACGGCCTTGTAAGTGCCTCAAGCCCTGCTATTGCAGCCATCAGCTCCATTCGGTTATTGGTTGTTCTCAGATATCCCTGCGAAAGCTCCTTCTCATGAACCACTCCGTCACGGCTCACAAACCGCAGTATTGTGCCGTATCCGCCAGGTCCGTCAGGGTTGCCCTTTGCTGCACCGTCAGTAAATATGCTTACTGCACTCATACTTAACCTTTCCTTAGAAACAGCATCCCGGATTATGGAAATGATACCGGGGCAAGGCATTGCCACCTCAGCATCATTATAATCCGGGATGCTTAAAACTCTGTTTTTACAATAGCTATCGCTATGCTGTTGCCATCGCCATCGCCATCGCCATCGCCATCGCCATCGCCATCGCCATCGCCATCAGCAATTTTAATCGTAACTGAACTTTCTTGCAAGCCTTAATATCTCAGCTGCAAGCTTGCGCTTATCAGCATTTGTACCATTCTTGGTATTTTCAACCTGCTTGCTGAGTATGCTGAGTGCATCCTCAAGCTCATTGTTAAGCGATCTGACCTTCGCAGCCTGCGGCGATGCTTCATTTACAGGCTTTTTATAAGGTATGCCTACAGTCTTAACTATCCATTCATCCTTTGCAAGATCAAATACCGAGCCGCTGTACGGACAATCAACCCTATTGCCTGTCTGCTCCTCAACAAGGCCCTGCAGCACCTCCATTGCATCATCGTCACCATGCACCAGGAAAAATCTTCCGCTAACCTTTCCGATCTCAGCTGCCCATCTAAGCAGCTCCGACTGATCGGCATGTGAGCTCATATCTCTCATGGTCTCTATATGTGCTGCCACTTTGATTTCCTCGCCGAAGAGCTTTACGCTGTCGATTCCGTCCTGAAGCACACGTCCAAGCGTACCCTCAGCCTGATATCCAGCAAAGACAATTGTACATTCAGGCCTCCACAGATTATGCTTAAGATGATGTCTGATACGTCCCGCATTGCACATTCCTGCAGCAGCAAGTATTACCTTAGGCGTATCATTGAAGTTAATTGCCGTTGAGTCCTCTGTGCTTACACTTAATGTCAGCTCAGGAAAGCTAATCGGATTGATGCCCTGCCTTATAAGCGCCATCATCTCCTCATCAAAGCATTCCAAAGGTGCCTTCTGGAAGATATTTGTTGCCTCAACTGCCAGCGGGCTGTCAACATAAACTGGGAAGCCGTCATGTCCCTTGACAAGATGCTTATCCTTGATCTGCTTTATAAGATACAGAAGCTCCTGTGTTCGTCCTACGGCAAAGGCCGGAATAACTACATTTCCTTTGCGGTCGAGCGTCTCCTGTATAATCCTCGTAAGGTCGACAATATGATCTATGCCCTTTTCATGCAGTCTTGCTCCGTAGGTGGATTCCATAAGCACATAATCCGCACCGTCCTTAATATAGGTCGGATCCTTGATTATCGGCTTATGGCTGTTGCCTATGTCTCCTGAAAATACCAGCTTTTTCTCTATGCCGTCCTCATTGATCCACATCTCAATTGAAGCCGAGCCAAGCAGGTGTCCTGCATCAATAAAGCGCACCTTGACAGTATCAGAGAGCTCGATAAGCTCATTATATGGTACCTCTCTGAAGAGCTCCATTACGTGCTTTGCATCCTCAACAGTATAATCAGGAACAACTATCGGAGCGCCTGAACGCTTTGCCTTACGGTTTGCGTATTCTGCCTCCATCTCCTGAATATGTGCACTGTCAAGCAGCATTATCTCATCTAAGTCTCTGGATGCCTGAGTACATACAACTGTACCGTTGAAGCCCTCAACATATGCCTTCGGTATCATTCCGGCATGATCAATATGTGCATGTGTGAGCAGCAGATAGTCAATCTCCTTGTAGCTGCATGGGAGTGCTGCATTTTCATAAACATTCCTGCCCTGCTCCATGCCGCAGTCTATAAGGATCTTAACATCCTTTGTCTCTATAAGATGCTGTGAACCCGTAACCTCATGATCTGCTCCGATAAATGTAAGCTTCATAGTATGACCCTTTTTAACCGCCCTTCCTGCGGTTTTCCGGAAAATGCTGTTGCCGCTATTGTGGAACGCTGATTAAAGCTTTTCCTGTGCCGGATTTGCACCACGAATCAGCCGCTTCTGCTGCAAATCCGTGCAATCCGGCGGAGCTTTTAAGGAAAAGCTGATTTAATCAGCATTTCCTTAATATAGTCTGATAGAAGATTTTATTTTCTGCGCTTGCCTAAGATATCTGTATCGATTATAGCCTGCTTAAAGGCCTCCTTGGTGATTTCATAAGGAACCGTGCACGGAGCCTTGCCCCACTCAATGAAGGTTGAAGCCTTATCAATAAGCTTGTCAACATCATTCATATCGAGCTCAATATCGTCCATGCAGATAGGAAGATCTATAGTCTGATAGAAATCAATAAGCTTGTCTCTTGTCTCAAACTGCTTATCAAAGGTAAGCATTACGAGAAGTCCGAGTGCTACTACCTCTCCGTGAAGATGCTCCTCTGCACCCTTGCAGACGGTGCTTCCATAATAGAAGGCATGTGCAAGTGAGCTGTTGTAGTAATACGGCGGATTCTGAAGAGCTCCGGCTGTAAGGTTAGAGCAAAGTCCGGTTGTGATGATAACGCTCTGCGCTACCTCCTCCATCTCAAGACCCGGAGTCTTGGTCTTAACCTGGTTATATGCAGCCTCTCCGTTATTAAGCAGTGTCTCTGTAATACACGGAGCTATCTGGATTCCGAGAAGAGGTGTATGCGTAACCTTCTTCTGTGCTCTCGGAACTCTTGCGCAGAACTCAGTCTCGAATTCCTTTGCCATAGCATCACCGATGCCTGCCCAGAAATAATCTGCCGGAGAATCTGCTACGATATTTGAGTTAATAAAGGTGTGAGCCGGGCAGCGCTTTAAGTAGCAATTGTCTCTCGCTGATCCGTCAGGATAATACATTATGGCAATAGCTGTTGACGGTGCGCAGTTAGAGGACAGAGTCGGGAAGGTATATACCGGCTTGTTAAGCTTATCTGCTGTACACTTAGCTGTATCAAGTGCACGTCCGCCGCCCATTGCAAAGATCATATCAGCATTTGCAACCTCAGGCTTTGCCATAAGCACATCTACATTTTCATAGCTGGCCTCGCCGCCGTACCAGATAGGATCTGTAAGCTCGATATCGGTACCCTTAAGTGCCTCTGCCAGTACAGGATAAGCCTTGGACATCGCTGTCTTGCCTCCGATTACAGCTGCCTTGGTGCCTGACTGACGCACAAGCTCATAAACCCTGTCGTAGCAGTCTGTACCGATAGTCCATGCCGAAAGAAACATCCTTTTCATAAATACTTGTCCTCCCTTTTTATAAATAACGGTAACTGTTTGGACAGCCACATCTCGAATTTGCTTCGCAAATCCTCGATATGGTCGTGCTTAACAGATACAAATATCAGCAATTTACACCTTTTATCCGGTTTAATCTAAACAATCAGCCCCTGATCAAGGCTTACTTCTTCCTGCCGAAGAATTTATTCTCATTGCCGTGAATGAGTCTTATGATATTAGGCTTATGGCGCACGAGCGCAAGCCCTGCCATAATTAAAGCAAGTACAATAAGCTCTGCAGTATATTCAGAAGCGAAGGTTTCAGGATAAAAGCTCCATCCGAAGCTGCTGTGTCCTGTCAGCCATACAAGCTGTACAATTATATATACGACAGCTGCCGTTATCGATCCTAATGAAACATAACCGCTCAGCAGTGCTATTCCTACAACGCAGACAAGCGCCAGTCCGAAAAAGCCCGGATCTGTAAACAATATTACACCAGCCGATGTGGCTATACCCTTACCGCCGTTAAAATGCAGCCATGGCGAAAAATCATGTCCGAGTACTGCCCCGAGACCGGTATACATGGTTACAAGATATCTGGTTTCCTCTGAAGAGCCGAACAGACAGGCTGTTATATATAACGGTATAATTGCCTTTAACATATCTCCGGCACAGGTTATCGCCCCTGCCTTCTTGCCTAGACTTCTGAGAGCATTAGTGCTTCCTGTGTTGCCTGACCCCATCTTTCTGAGATCCTTGCCGTACATCCTTGCTACAACATAGCCCGTCGGTATGCTTCCAAATACAAAGCCTGCGAGCAGACAAATTATCCTGAGAGTGATCATGAATCCTTATCCTTACGCTCCCTGATAATAAAATGCACAGGTGTGCCGACAAAGCGGAATGCCTCTCTGAATCTGTTCTCTATATATCTCAGATACGAGAAATGGAACAGCTCCTTATAGTTTACAAAAATAACGAAGGTCGGCGGATTTACGCTGACCTGTGAGGTGTAGAACAGCCTCAGGCGCTTGCCCTTATCCTGCGGGGGCTCATGCATAGCCGTAGCCTCTGCCATGACATCATTAAGCACTCCGGTCTGAACCCTCATATTCTGGAACTGACGAACCAGATCTATCTCATCATAAAGCTTGATAAGTCTCTGGCCTGTGAGTGCCGATACGAACATAATGTCCGCATAAGGCATAAATGCAAACTTTTTTCTGATTTCCTCAGTAAACTTATATATGGACTTATCATTCTTATCTTCGACGGCATCCCATTTATTGACAAGAATAATAGCGCCCTTGCCTCTCTCGTGTGCAATACCTGCGATATGAGTATCCTGCTCGGTTATTCCCTGCGTTGCGTCTATGACGATTACAGCTATATTGCAGCGGTCAACTGCGGCGACTGTCCTGATGATAGAGTATCTCTCGAGGTCCTCCTTGATTTTGGACTTACGGCGCAGGCCTGCTGTATCTATAAATACATACTCCTCGCCGTTATGCTTAACAACTGCATCTACAGCATCTCTCGTGGTTCCTGCAACATCCGAAACAATAAGCCTGTTCTCGCCGATAAGCTTATTGATTATTGAGGACTTGCCGACATTCGGGCGTCCGATAACAGCAATTCTCGGTCTGTCATCCTCTTCCTCCTCGGCGGTCTGCTCCGGCAGCATCTCCACAAGGGCATCGAGCATATCTCCTATGCCCTGCTTGCCTGCGGCAGAAATCGCATACGGATCTCCCATACCGAGATTATAGAACTCATAAACGTCATTTCCCTGCTTCTTAAAGCTGTCGACCTTATTGACACAGAGCAGCACCGGCTTCTTTGAACGGCGCAGCATATCTGCAACAGTATGGTCTGCATCCGTAACTCCGGTCTTGACGTCAACCATGAAAATGATTACGTCTGCTATCTCTACTGCAATCTCAGCCTGCTCTCTCATCTGCCTGAGAATGACATCATCCGACTCAGGCTCTATTCCTCCTGTATCTATAAGTGTAAAATAATAATTACGCCAGTCACAATCCGCGTAAATGCGATCACGGGTTACTCCGGGCGTATCCTCAACAATGCTTAAATTCTCGCCGCACATGGCGTTGAACAGCGTCGACTTACCGACATTAGGGCGTCCAACTACGGCAACCATTGATTTCTTCATTAAATCTCTTCCTGTTCTTATTATTTACTTTCTCTCAAGTCCTTTTGTATTTTATCACAGTTTGTTTTGAGAAAAAAGCATGATCAGCTGATAAATACAATATAAAAAAAGATAACTATTTAGCACCTATCTCGAATTTGCTCTGCAAATCCTCGATGTGGCTAAAC
>CAVALT010000063.1:0-1601 GCA_963589455.1 Clostridiales bacterium | reverse complement strand
AAGTACAAGGCAGCATTCTTTCATCATACAATAAGTAACAATTATCCTCTGTATTCCGTAAGCAGCTCCTGAATCTTATTAGAGTTGCTGAAATTAGAGGTGCTGATATTATAGTTGAAGGAGTTGATAATTGAAGCAAGATACTTGCTCAGGTTAGCTTCAATATACCAGTCCTTGGTATAAATCTCCTCCGGCTTATAATTAAGATTGGTCGTTACAATAAGGTCAATATAGCCGTTATTATAGAACTCATCGAACTTCTCAAAGCCGTTGGTAAAGAGTCCGAAGGTGCAGCATACTATAACATTTTTTGCCTTGCGCTCCTTAAGCTCTCTTGCTGTATCGAGCATGGACTCACCCGAGGAAATCATATCGTCGACAATGATAACAGTCTTGCCCTCAACGCTTGCACCGAGGAATTCATGTGCCACGATAGGATTGCGTCCGTTGACTACCTTAGAATAATCGCGTCTCTTATAGAACATACCCATGTCCACGCCAAGGTTATTGGCAAGGTAAATGGAACGTCCCATGGCTCCCTCATCCGGTGAGATAACCATCATATTGTCCTTGTTGATCTTAAGATCAGGGAATTTCTTAAGTATAGCCTTAAGAAAAGCATAGGTCGGCATAAATGAATCAAAACCGTTAAGCGGTATTGCATTCTGAACTCGCGGATCATGAGCATCAAAGGTGATAATATTCTCAACGCCCATATTTACAAGCTCCTCAAGAGCCATAGCACAGTCAAGTGACTCTCGCTTATCACGCTTATGCTGACGTGACTCATAAAGGAAAGGCATAATAACATTTACACGATGGGCCTTGGCAATACTTGCTCCGATAATACGCTTAAGATCCTGATAATTATCATCCGGAGACATATGATTAACATATCCGCTTACCTTATATGTATTGGAATAGTTAGTAATATCGCAGATAATATACTCATCCACGCCTCTGACAGATTCATTGATAACGCCCTTAGCCTCGCCGGTTCCAAATCTCGGGCAGCTGATATCAAGCAGAAAGCTGTCCGGAGCCAGATCACGGAGGAATACTGAATCATCATATTTCTTCTTCAAAACATCAATATCATGCTTACGGAAATCAACAATATACTTGTCAACCTCTCTGGAAAGCTTATCCGCACTTATGTGCGCAGCGATCTTAAGGGGAGCCACAGGTATTGCTTCGATGGTAAAGTTATTATTCTCCATGATTATCCTTTCAGTCTCAGAAATATACAAAATTTACAGAATCTGCACTCAGGATATACAAGCGCAAAGACTACGTGACATTTTAGCATCACATATCTCTACATACAACATCATCATGAGAATTTCAGAAAAAAATTCAGAGTGAAACATTAGGAAGAATCAGATGGAACCTGATACTGTATTATTGTCCGATTCTCAACGAAGTACATAAAAGCCTGACACTTCTGTACTTCTAAAATTCATTTTAAATCAGAATTTATCAATTATGCTGCTGAGAATTTCAGAAATGTTTCATCATATAAAGTTAATTCCGAAGCAGACTTTATCAATCAAACTGACAGTGATTTTTTGCATAAAAAAAGCCGCCTCGTATGAAGCGGC
>CAVALT010000062.1:7295-7793 GCA_963589455.1 Clostridiales bacterium | reverse complement strand
ATCATATATATCATCCTGAGTATTCATAAGGTGCAGTATTCTGCCTGTAAATGCGCATACTCCTGCAGTCAGCACAGCTGCAATTACAGCTGACACCCATATGGCATTTGCCATAAATTTTCGCATTTTGTGCATATCCCTCGCCCCGAAGCATTGCGAAACAGGAATGCAGAAGCCTGCACATATACCTGTGCAAAAGCCTATGACCATAAAGTTCAAGGCTCCGGTTGAGCCTACTCCGGCAAGAGCAAGTACACCTATATATTTTCCGACTATTATTGTATCAACCATGCTGTAGAACTGCTGAAAGAGATATCCCAGCAGCATAGGCAGCGCAAAGCTTATAATATGGCCTGTAACCGGACCCTCCGTCATATCTACAACAGCACTCTTATTTTCCCTGTTCCTATTATCAGACATATTCCACCCGCGAAATTCAGCTTATCTGTAATTGTTCAGCACCCTCAACATTTCATCGTGAATTGACTGCTTTCAGAC
>CAVALT010000062.1:0-7285 GCA_963589455.1 Clostridiales bacterium | reverse complement strand
ATCGTACATTGCAAAGCGATGTACGATATGGTGCTGAACAGCTGCGTTTATTTTTCTGCTATCATTTTAGCCAAGTTTTTATAGCATATTTTGTAAGTAATTGCAAATAAAAATCGAGGGCATCATACGAAACCCCCGATTATCAATTTGAAGCTGTTCTGTATCTTTAGGAAAATGCTGTTTAAAGCATTTCTCATGCCGGATTTACGCTGTAAAGCAGCAGAGTTCCCTGCAAATGCTCAGCAGCCTTACTGCCAGTCCGGCAGCAGGGCTATCCAGGCTTTATTTATTGCAGCATTTTTTTAACAGTGCTGCTGTGACCTTTGCCTATACAGCCTTACTCCTTATCAAAATAGATAAGTGCCGCATACACAAGCTCCTCATCGCTCTTATTCTCAAGCGCATGACCATGGCCTGTTCCGGTAAGCATAACATCTCCCGGTCCAACCTCAATCTCCTTGTCATCATCGGTAAAAATACCATGTCCGCTTACAACATAGAAAACCTCTGTCTCCCCGTTATGCGGATGATATCCAAGCTTGCAGTCAGGCAGCATATGCATCATATTGAATACTCTTGCGGCATCTGTAAATTCCTCGCCCTCCATGAGCAGGTATCCGTAAAAATCACCTCTGCCGTCAAACGGAGCATGAAGCTCTTTTCTTGTAAATGTTCCCGCACGTCTTATCTTCCTGAGGCCTGTAATATCCTCTCCTTTTTTGAAGTTGTAAAGTACGCATGCAAGAATTTCAACATTTTTATCAGTATTGTTATAGAAGCCATGGCCGCAGCCCTCAGGAGTAAAGGCAAGATCACCGGTCTTAAGCTCCGTCTCGGTGCCGTTGTCATTATAAATACCGCTTCCGGAAAGAATATAATAAGCCTCGGAATCCCCCTTATGAACATGGTAGCCTACCTCACACATAGGAGGAACGATAACCTTCTGAAATACTCTTCCGGCGCCCTTCCAATCCGGAATCTCAATCAGTACATTGGCAAATACACTGTTTTTGCCTCCGAACAGGTTCTGCTTCTCTTCAATCCTGACATCTGACTTTTTTGTTAACATAACACATCCTCCATCCAGTTTATGCTTTTATCAAATATCCTTATACAGGCCGCTATCAGAGCTTAAAATCCTCCATATATCCGTCGGCATCAAACTCATAGGTAAACGGTCCTGAGATAATCTCAACATCATCTCTGTCCTTGATATCAGGAAGTATAGCCTCTGAAACCTCAAGCTCACTCACGGTAAGAGTATCTCTGATACGTGCAACTCTCGGATTATTGAAATCAGCTCTTGCACAGGTTCTGATAGCAAGGCGAAGCGCCTCAAAATCATTGTTCTGATATACCGGAATCTTGCCTCCGTGTACGCAGGTATTAGTTGTAAGGTTAATCCAGGTGCTTGCCCAGTCAACTGAATTAAGGCAGCGTCTGGTTGTAAGATCCGCAAGTCCGAGTCCGCAGGCATTATGATGGCTCTGCTCTGTAAGTCCCCTGATGAAAAGCTTCTTACAGTGGAAATCCTCCTCAAAGCCAGGCATAAAGCCTCTGCCGGTAACATTAGGATCTGCTCCCTCACCGCTTATATTTTTTCCTATGCGGTCAATTACAAGTACATCTATATTATCAAACTTCATGCGGGGAAGCCTGCGCTTGGCAATCTGAAGCATTTCATGATCGCCCTCAAAGATATCGTCATGTGCAAAGGCTTTTACATCTGAGATGTCATCATACGCATTCTGTACAACTGCAATACCCATAACAACATTCATCTTTGAAAGGAATTCCTTTGCAACCAGCGGAACTCTTTCTGCAAAGGTATCAAAGCCCTGCTGATGGAACCATGAACAGCCGTAATGCTTTGCAAGGCCTATGGCCATCATCTTGCAGAGACCGCTTTCAACATAGCCCTTAAAATCTGTATGAGGCTTAACCTTATTATACAGCAGTATGCCGTCAGCCTCTGCCGCATACTTATCACAGTATACAGGAGTGTGAACAGCATCCGGAATCTCGCCTATCTTAACAACCTCCATGCTTGCCTTAATAGGAACGCCCATGGCCTCCTCTGTAATGCCGTAGCCGTTAATTATCTCAAGGTTGCCCTCAACCGTTCCACCGCCGTGGCTGCCCATGGCCGGAACAATAAACGGGCTTGCTCCCCATTTTTTAAGCGTATCACATATGGTTCTTACTATAAGTGCATTGTCAGGAATTCCGCGGCTTCCGACTGTAACTGCGATAGTCTTGTCCTTGAATACTGACTTATCTGCAGCCGCCTTTTCCATCTCATCTATGATATGAGACTTAATATCATCAATCTTATCATTTTCATAATGCTCTCTGATCCTGTACATCTTTGGCATCGGAACATCTTCGATACCCTGGACCGGAAATGATATCTCAGGAAAATCTATAAATGTCATATCTTTCTCCTTAAAATGCTGGAAAACAATTGTTTGTATGCTGTCTACAGCTATATACAGCTGCAGGTTAAGAAATGCTGATTAAATCAACATTTCCTTAATATGATGCCAGAAAGCACGCAATACGCAGCAAGCCGGTATCAGTAGTGGTAATTATATCAGGAATGTCTGATCAGAACAGACCGTTTTTCGGTATAAATATATTATCCCGTCCTATACTGTCAAGCGTCGGCGTTCCGCACATGCGCATCACATCCTTAAGCTCAGCTCCAAGCTTCTCAGTTATAAGCTTTATGCCCTCTGCCCTTCCGCCGTACATAGCCGTTACATACGGACGGGCAATGATTACTGCGTCTGCGCCCATGGCAAGTGCCTTGTAAATATCAGCGCCGCTTCTGATGCCACCGTCAACCAGTATCATCAGCTTATCTCCGACAGCTTCAGCAATCTCCGGCAGCACTTCTGCTGTAGACGGACACTGGTCAAGCACTCTTCCGCCATGATTTGATACCACTATACCTGAGGCACCTGCCTCCAGAGCCTTAAGAGCACCCTTTACCGTCATAATGCCCTTCGCTATAAAAGGCTTGCCGGCTGCTGCAACAGCAGCTCTCAGCTCCTCAACAGTCTTTGAGCCTGCCGGAGGCATGCGATTCTGCAGAAACGGCAGACCGGCCGCATCCACATCCATGGCAACAGCCACAGCATCTGAGCCTCTTACAAGCTCAAACTTTGAATTAAGAGTATCAATATCCCAGGGCTTTACTGTAGGAACTCCGTGTCCTCCGTGCGCCTTTATGGTTTTGCAGGACTCCTGCATCATAACCGGATCAATACCGTCGCCTGTCATGGCAAGTATGCCGGCCTCACAGCAGGCATCTATCATGATGTCATTATACTCTGTATCCGTAAGATCCGGTCCGTAATGCATCTTGACAGCACCTACAGGTCCTGCAAGTATCGGCAGTGAAAGCTTCAGGCCGAAGAAATCAAAGCTCGTATCCGGGGTCTTATTCTCAGCAAGCGTATCCATATTGAGACGAACACGCTTCCATGCATCGAAATTTCTTATGGCAGTATCTCCGACTCCCTTTGAGCCAGGACCCGGAATAGCGTTGCCGCATGCTCTTCCGTTGCAGACCGGACAGGCCTTGCAGTACGGTCCTACATTTTTTCGTGCATTATCAAGCATTTCCTGATAAGTCATATTATACCCTCCATATGTGTAAGGAAAATGTTAAGGAAATGCTGATTAAGGAAATACTGATTAAATCAGCGTTTCATTAAATAAGTAATTCCTTAACAAACTGTATCTGTTCATAATTTGCTCCGCAAATCCTCGATGTGGCCGTCCAGAGGCCCTCCGGGCCTTGGCCGCCTTCCGTATTTCAGTATGAATTCACCTGCAAGCAGTCAATTTATACTGAAATACGGAAGGTGCTGAACAGATACAACAAATAATCATTTTCCTAAATACCCTTTAGCCTCGCCGCCTTTAATACAGCTGTCTGAGTCTTGGAATCCTGAATAGTACCGTTCATAACCTGATCCAGAAGTGCTTTAAGCGGAACAAAGCTGACATTAAGAAACTCATCCTCATCCAGGTCTCTCTCTCCGAATTGAAGTCCTTCTGCCAGATACATATGTATCAGCTCTGTTGAATATGCACAGGTCGGAATAAAGCCTCCGAGATAGGTCCATTTTGATGCCAGGATACCGGTTTCCTCTCTCAGCTCTCTCTTCGCTGCTTCAAGAGGAACCTCATCCGGAGTATCAAGCTTTCCTGCAGGAAGCTCTGTAACAATCCTGTGAAACGGATATCTGTATTGTCTCTCACAGGCTGCATTTCCATCTTTATCCAATGCAAGTATGCAGACTGCACCGTTATGCTTAATATACTCTCTTCCGGTATGCTTTCCGTTCGGAAGCTCTATCTCATCACGATAGACCTTCAGTAGCGTACCGCTGTATATAAGCTCGGAGCTTAAGGTTTTCTCCTCAAGCTCCTTTAATTCACTGCTGCTTTTCATATCATATGTCCTGTCAGTATCAGGCGAGACAGATCCCGGCATGAGCACAGCTGCCGTATCCGTCCGGATTCATGCTCTGCCACTTATAGGAATCACGGCACATCTCAGTGATTCCGTATTCTGCCTTCCATCCAAGCTCCTGCTCTGCCTTAGCCGGATCACAATAACAGCAGGCTATATCTCCGGGTCTTCTTGGGTCGATTACATAATTAAGCTTTTTGCCGCAGGCCTCCTCATAGGCATGTATAACGTCCAGCACCGAGTATCCGTGTCCGGTTCCGAGGTTATATATAAACAGTCCGCCTGACTTCTCCAGCTTTTTAATTGCCGCAACGTGTCCCTTTGCAAGATCAACCACATGGATATAATCTCTCACGCCTGTTCCGTCAGGAGTATTATAGTCGTTGCCGAATACATGAACAGCCTCACGCTTGCCGATAGCAACCTGCGCTATATACGGCACAAGATTATTGGGGATGCCGTTCGGGTCTTCTCCGATAAGTCCTGACGGATGTGCTCCGATAGGATTGAAATATCTCAGAAGCACTACATTAAAATCCGGATTGGCCTTATTGATGTCTATAAGAATATCCTCAATCATGCTTTTTGTCGTACCGTAAGGATTAGTGGTTCTGCCCTTTGGAAATTCCTCGGTAATAGGCATCTTATCCGGCTCGCCGTATACTGTTGCCGATGAGGAGAATATAATATTCCTGCAGCCCTTTTTGCGCATTACATCGCAGACCAGCATCAAGCTTCCAAGGTTGTTGTAATAATACTCAAGCGGCTTTGCAACCGACTCCCCCACAGCCTTGTAGCCTGCGCACATGATTACTGCCTCAGGCTTCTCGGCATCAAATATCTCACTTATTCTCTTTTCATCAAGAAAATCAGCACTATAGAATTTAACTCTTCTGCCTGTTATCTCTGCTACACGATCAAGTGAGACCTCAGAAGAATTGTACAGATTATCAATAACAAAGGGCTCATAGCCCTCGTTGATAAGCTCTACACATATATGCGAGCCGATATAACCGGCACCGCCAGCAACAAGAATCTTGTTCATTTTCCTAAAACCTCTTGTCCGTCAATTCTGTTCAATCAATCCTTCTTAAATGGTATCTGTTTAGCACCTTCCGTATTTCTGCGCACATTGGCTGCCCGCAGACAAATTTACGCAGAAATACGGAAGGTGGCCAAGGCCCGAAGGGCCTCTGGCCGGCCGCATCGAGGATTTGCGAAGCAAATTCGAGATGGGGTGCTAAATAGTTATGCTTTAAATGAAGCCAGCGCAGAAATCATTCTGACTGCCTCATCCATAGCTGAAACATCTATCTCCGAAGCACGTCCTGAATCAACCAGCTTTGCTGTCTCAGGATTAATAGGAAGCTTTGCAAGCACCGGTATTCCATGCTCCTTCGCAATCTCATCTATATGGCTCTCTCCGAAAATGTTGTATCTCTTTCCGTTGTCCGGGCACTCAAAATATGACATATTTTCAACAAGACCGATTACCGGGATATTCATCTGCTTTGCCATCTTGACTGCCTTGGCAACTATCATTGAAACAAGATCCTGCGGACTTGTAACCATAATGATGCCCTCCACCGGCAGTGACTGGAATACAGTCAGCGGAACATCGCCTGTTCCCGGAGGCATATCTACGAACATATACTCGATATCATCCCAGAAAACCTCGGAATAGAACTGCTTAACTGCAGATGCTATAAGAGAGCCTCTCCATACAATCGGATCATCCTCATTTTCAACAAGAAGATTTGCAGACATGATACGGATTCCGTTTGAGCTTACCGGCGGAACCAGGAGTGCATTTTCATCGTCCTCTCCCGTAACCATAAGCTCGTCTCGTTTGATATTAAACGACTTTGGAATAGACGGACCCGTAATATCCGCATCAAGTATAGCTGTGCGGTGTCCCTTGGCTGCAAATGCAGATGCAAGCATTGATGTTACAAGTGACTTGCCTACTCCTCCCTTGCCGCTCATTACAGCATATACATGCTTAACATTCGAGCCTGCTGCAAGATGTGCTGTGAAATCCTGCTGCTTTGATGCGCAGTCCGAAGAGCATGAACTGCAGTCTGATGTACATTCACTCATTATATTACCTCTTTCACCACTCTATTTTTCGTGGATATATATTAGGAAAATGCTGATTAGAGCGTTTCCTGCGCCGGATTTTCGCTGTGAAGCAGCTGCTTTGGCTGCAAATCGGCGTATCCGGCATTTTATTTAAAAATGCTGATTAAATCGGCATTTACTTTGCTTCTCTTAAAAGAGCCTCTGCCTTGGAAAAACGGCATCCGCAGTAATTCTGCCTGTAAAGGCCGTAAATTTTTGACAGCTCAATGCTTCGCTTATAGCCGTCTCTCTTCTTAAAATCAGTCGGCAGTGCCTGCAGCTGCATGCTGACGGCAAGCTGCTCTGATATATCATTCAGAGCCTCTGCGCTCTTAAGCGGACTAAGTGTAAGCGTTGTTGCAAAATATTCAAACTCAGTCCTATGCTGCTTCATGTATTCTGCCGTCTTTTTAAGCCTTAGAGCATAACAGGCCAGACATCTGTCTCCCCTCTCAGGATCAGTCTCATGACCTTTGGCTATCCGCTCAAAGCTCTCAGGATCATAAGCCTCCTCAACACAGGATATGCTGTGCTCGGGATCTGCCGCATTGAACTCTCCTATAAGACGTTTGAGCTCTGCCGCACGCTTTTCATATTCCTCTGCGGAATCCATATTCGGATTATAAAAAAACATGGTAAGCTTAAAATGTGTTCTGAGATACTCCATAACATAAGAGG
>CAVALT010000061.1:0-7818 GCA_963589455.1 Clostridiales bacterium | reverse complement strand
TAAAAGCCTCCGGCGGATCGCACGGATTTGCTAAGGAATTAGCTGCTTCGCAGCGCAAATCCGGCGTAGGAAACGCTTTAATCAGCGTTTCCTTAGGGAAAATCTTAATTTAATCAGCATTTCCCTGACAGCCTCCGGCAAACCACACGGATTTGGTTTCTGAGGAAGACAATTATGAATAACGATCTGCAAAGCCGGGTGCATTTTCTTAATAAAAATGAATTCGCACGTGTTCGCGGGCTGTTTGCCGAGGCATTCGGAGAGGATGCTGAATTTGACAGGGATTTCTACGGAGAGCATAACGAAAGCGGTGAGTATACAGGGCTCATAAGCCGCAATGAGATAGCTGTCTTAGAGGCAGACGGGCATATCGTGTCCTCAGCTCAGTATATGACGGTTAAGGCTGTGCCTGAGGATGAAAGCAGGGCGTCTTATGCGTCCTATACGGTTCCGTATATACTGGGAGTATGCACTGCAGCTGAGTATCGCCACAGAGGCTATATGGATGCTGTACTTAAGGTTATACTCAATAGGCTAAAGGCGGAGGGGTACCCATGGTGCTTTCTGGCTCCTGTAGATACTGCAATCTACAGGCATCTCGGTTTTGATACGGACTGGAGGCTGAGCATGGAGGAGCGTAAGCTTCTGTATGCTGATGATGAAGGAACCGAGCTTGCATCAGCTAAATTGCTGAATGCGGACAGGATAGATAAGGTTAGGATAGAAGCTGTCTGAATCATACAGCATAGATAGGGCGATGCTGTGATGCTGCGAGGTTGTCTGAAATATGCAGTCAGGGCAGACTGTCCGAAAATCACAGTATTATACAGCGTCAGGCAAAGGCGGCGAGCAGCAGATGCTTTCTGCGAGATAGAAATGAAGCTTTCGGACAGCCTGAGAGAGGATTAAGGCAGAGGTTACTATGGAATTAAGGCATCTGCGGTATTTTTATGAGACCGCAAATGAAATGAACTTTACAAGAGCTGCTGAAAAGCTTAACATTGCTCAGCCTCCGCTTAGCAAGCAGATTAAGGATCTTGAAAATGAGCTGGGTGTAAGTCTGTTTGTAAGGCGTCCGCATTTTCTGGCTCTGACTCCGGAGGGGGAGATATTAAAGCAGTATGCTGCTCAGATACTCGGACTTGCAGACAAGGCCTCAGAGACGCTTCAGAATATGGGACAGGGACTGCACGGTACGATAGAGATAGCCTGCGTAGAAGGCAATGTCCTGAGATTTCTCGCTGAATGCATAGCCGAATTCAGTGCACTGCATCCGGCTGTTCAGTATAACATCTGGACTGGAGGCGCGGATGACATAATAGGCAGACTCAGATCCGGACTCAGTGATTTCGGCATACTGGCAGATGTTATAGATGCAGAGGGCATAGAGCATTATAAGCTGTTTCTGGAGAGCTGGACGGCGATAATACCTGCCGGCAATCCTCTTGCTGATAATAAAAACGGATCCATAAGTGCCAGAGAGCTTCTGCCATATGACCTTATAATTCCTACGAGAAATGACCGTCTCGAGGAAATTAACAACTGGTATAAGGACAGTACCGAGAAGCCCAAGATAAGGTGTCGTTATTCCAATGTTCTAACGGCCTATGAGCTTTCCCGCTGTTCAATCGGCATCTCCATACTGCCGGGTGATGCGGGAGAGATAGCCGGACCGGACAGAAGTGACTGCGTGGTATGCAAGAGCATCAGCAGCCCGTCAGTCAAGGCCAGCGTAGAGATGGTTTTCAATAAATACCGTATGCTTCCGAACGTGGTATTTGAGTTTATGACCTTCATAAGAAAAAAGGCACATGAGACATAATATTCACATTTCCACTTGCATACGCAGAAATAGTCTGATACAATATCAGTCTGTGACACAATAAATTCCTTGCTCCTGTAGGCTGCAGGGGCCGGAGACCAAAAGGAGGACAAACACATGAATAAGTACGAGGTTACAGTTATTCTTAGTGCGAAACTCGAGGAAGAGGCAAGAACCGCTGCCGTTGAGAAGGTTAAGGCATATATCGCCAGATACAACGGTACTGTAGGTGAGGTTGAAGAGTGGGGCAAGAAGAGACTTGCTTACGAGATTCAGCATCAGACAGAGGGCTTCTACTACCTCATCAACTTCGAGGGCGACAGCGAGACACCTAACGGTGTAGAGTCAGAGCTTCGCATTTATGAGCCTGTGCTCAGATACTTAGTCGTTAGAAAGTAAGACTTAAGTACAGAAAGCGTGAGCAAATGAACAAAGTTATCTTAATGGGCAGATTAACCAGAGATCCTGATATCAGATATACTCAGGGTGAGAACAGCATGGCTGTTGCGAGATATACACTAGCTGTAGACAGACGCCGTGCTAATGCCGATGGACAGAGGGAGGCAGATTTTATCTCCTGCGTTGCATTTGGCAGACAGGCTGAATTTGCCGAGAGATACTTGCATCAGGGCACAAAGATTGCGGCTACCGGCCGCATCCAGACAGGCAGCTACACCAACAAGGACGGACAGAAGGTCTATACGACAGATGTAGTTATCGAGGAGCAGGAGTTTGCTGAGAGCAAGAATGCTTCCGAGAATCGCGGAGGAGCTTCTTCATCATACGGCGGCAGAAGCGGCGGACAGCAGTCCGGCGGCAATGCGCCTGCAGGTGAGGGCTTCGAGGGCTTTATGAACATCCCTGAGGGTATAGAGGACGAGGGGCTGCCTTTCAACTAAGCACTAACGAATAAGGAGGAAATACCGATGGCATTTCAGAAAGAAGAAGGCGCACGCCCGAAGAAGATGGGCGGCTTCCGCAGAAGACGCAAGGTATGTGTATTCTGCAGTGAGAAGGCTAAGCCGATCGATTATAAGGATGTTGCAACATTAAAGAAGTATATCTCTGAGAGAGGAAAGATTCTTCCTCGCCGCATCACAGGCAACTGTGCTGAGCATCAGAGAGACATCACACTTGCAGTTAAGAGAGCAAGACACATCGCTCTTCTTCCATACACTGTTGAATAATCAGATGTGAATAATATTACACCCCGCAGTTTTAAAAGCTGCGGGGTGTTTTGCATTGGTCAGGTGAAATTCTTCTCTTTGTTGACAAAGCGGGTAGTCTGTGACTGCCAGTACAGGTTGACTGTACCTATAGGGCCGTTACGCTGCTTGGCGATAATAACCTCGGCCTCGCCCTTTTTTTCTGAATCCGGATTGTAATACTCATCTCTGTAAAGGAACATTACAAGATCGGCATCCTGCTCTATGGCGCCGGACTCTCGGAGGTCTGACAGCATAGGACGCTTATCCGGTCTCTGCTCAACTGCTCGAGAGAGCTGTGAAAGCGATACAACCGGACATTCAAGCTCTCTGGCAAGCGCCTTAAGGGCTCGGGATATATCTGATACCTCCTGCTGACGGCTGTCGCTTCTGCGTGTGCCGCCTCCGCTCATGAGCTGAAGGTAGTCTATGACAATGAGATCAAGACCACGCTCAAGCTTAACCTTGCGGCATTTTGAACGCAGTGCAGAGACGCTTATGGCCGGCGTATCATCTATTATGATGTTGGAGGAGCCTATACGGTTAGCCGTATCAAGCAGCCTCTCCCAGTCATTGTCGCTTAGGCGTCCTGTTCTGAGCAGCTGTGCATCTATGCCTGAATCCATGGCAAACAGACGGTTTACAAGCTGTTCCTTACTCATCTCGAGTGAGAATATCATGGCAGGACGGTTCTTTTTAACACCCACATATTCGAGTATGTTGAGGACAAAGGCTGTCTTACCCATTGAAGGTCGGGCAGCAACAAGTATGAAATCAGACGGCTGAAAGCCTGTGGTCATGTTGTCGAGATCAGTAAAGCCGGTAGCTACTCCTGTAACATGGTCCTTGCTCAGAGAGGATTGCTGTATCTTCTCGTAGACTGCAATCGAGATATCCTCAATTGATACAAGCTCTGAGCTTGTGCCGGTCTTGAGGATATCAAACATTCTGGTCTCTGTTTCAGCAAGGATGTCCTCAGTACTCTCATTATCGTCGTAGCACAGCTGACTGACCTCTCCGCAGGTCTTGATAAGCCTGCGCTGTATGGCCTTATTTCTGACTATCTCAGCATATGAATGAATATTGACGGAGACAGGACTGGCATCGTAGAGAGCTCTCAGGAAGTCAACGCTCTGCATCTCTGCAGGGGCTCCGTCCTTGGCCAGCTGCTCCTGTACGGTAACCAGATCGACTACACCTTCGTTGGAGAGAGATTCGTAGCATTTCTGTATGGTCTCAAACATGAGTCCGTACTGCCTTGAATAGAAGTCATCCTTTGTAAGCATGCCAAGAGCAGTCTCGATAGCCTCCTTATCAAGAAGCATCGAGCCTATTACTGATTTTTCAGCCTCTATGTTGTGCGGCGCTGTACGATTGAGTATGCTGCCTGTATTGTTGTCAGCCATGCTTCAATCAGCCCTCTGAAACCTTAACGGTAAGCTGAGCATTGATCTCCTTATGGAGCTTGATGTTTACGACATGCTCACCGGTTGTCTTGATGGCATCCATGACAATCTTCTTCTTGTCTATATCCACATTAAAGGTTCTGTTGATTGCCTCGGCAACCTCCTTATTGGTAACGGAGCCGAAGAGCTTGCCGTCCTTGCCGGTCTTGATGGATACCTCAACGGTCTTGCCGTCTATTGCGGCCTTCATGTCCTTGGCATTGGCTACTCTTGCTGCCTCAAGCTTCTCGAGATTGGCGTTCTGAAGCTTAAGATCATTCAGATTAGCCTTATTGGCCTCAACTCCGAGCTTGTGCGGAATAATGTAGTTTCTTGCATAGTTGTCGTTAACATTAACAATTGTGCCCTTTTTACCAAGGCTCTTAACATCTGTGATAAGTATTACCTGCATCAGGATATCTCTCCTTTATCTATCATTTCATCTATTACATTTTTAACTGCCGCCATAGCTCCCTGTATGTCGGTATCCCTAAGCTGGGCACCGGCTACAGCCATGTGGCCGCCGCCGCCGAGCTTCTCCATCATAACCTGAACATTGACCTCGTCAATGCTGCGGGCTGATATGTAGATCAGGCCGTTATAGTCGGTCAGAACCACTGCAGCCTTGATGCCGTCAATATCAAGCAGACTGTTGGCTGCCTGTGCACATGCAACCGTCGGAGTATCAACTCCGGCAGGATCAAGTGTGCTGAGTGCAAAGTGCTCGCGGTATATCTCGGCTGTGTCGGCAGCACCGGCACGAGCCTTGAAATCACTGAAGCTGTCACGGAAGACCTTGCGTATCCTCTGAACGGAGGCACCCTTGCGCTTAAGAAATGCCGCTGCTTCGAAGGTGCGTATGCCTGTCTGTGTTATGAAATTCTGCGTATCGATAACTATACCGCCGTAAAGTGCATCGGCCTCAAGAGGGGTAAGAGTGGTAGTGTCATCTATATATTGAACTATCTCAGAAACCATCTCTGAAGCAGAGGAAGCATACGGCTCAACATATGACAGCTGGGCATTCTCTATATACTCTGTTCCCTTGCGGTGATGATCGATGACGACCACATTTCCCGCATTCTGAAGGAGACGCGGCTCCTCGGTATAGCTTGGTCTGTTTACATCAACAACAACGACAAGAGTAGTCCTGTCAACGAAGCCTATAGCCTTGTCACCGCTGATAAACATATCATCAGGATAGTCAGAGCTATTGATAAACTGCCTGTACATAGGCTCTAAGGATTTATTGGTGCTGTTCAGCACAATGTGAGCCTTCTTGCCGTAGGAACGGGCAATCTTCCAGATGCCTACAGATGATCCGAGACTGTCTGCATCACCGTTGCGGTGTCCCATAACCAGCAGCTTATCATTGGCAGAGAGCAGCTCCTTAAGCGCCTGAGCCTTAACACGGGCCTTAACGCGTGCATTCTTCTCCGGGGCAAGAGTCTTGCCTCCAAAGTATGTGACTGACTCACCGCTCTTGACCACAGCCTGATCACCGCCGCGTCCAAGCGCAAGATCGATGGCAGCACGCGCAAAATTGTAGTTTTCCTCGTAGGTGGCTCCGGTACGGCCTACGCCTATGCTGAGTGTAAGGGCAAGCTCGTTGCCGATATTGATGGTTTTAACCTCCTCGAGAATAGAAAACCTGTCCTCGAGCATGGTCTGGATATCCTTCTCATTCATGAAGAAGAGGTATTTGTCCTTCTCAAGCTTCTTAACTATGCCGTTGAGTGCGGAAATGTAGTTGCTGATACGGCGGTCCACAAGGGCAGTTAGAAGACTTCGTCTTGTCTCCTCTACAGAGGCAAGCGCATCATCGTAATTATCGAGGTAAATGAGTCCCTCGCAGGGACGTGAATCGCGATAATCCTTCTTGTACTGAACGAGCTCTGTCTCATCAGTTACAGTTACGATGATAATACGCTCAAATTCCTCCTCCAGGCGGTCACGGCCCCTGAAGGAATCCTTAAGCGGGGACCGGCGTTCTGAATGGCGTGAAACGGCATCGGCTGAGGAATGAATGTCATCCTGTATGGAATCAGAATCAGCTGATTCGCCGTCATTATCCTCGGAGATATCCTCATATGAATATCCGTCCTCTGAAGCCTCATCATCCTTAAAAAGAAGCGTCGGCCGAAGCTCAACCTGATAACGGAAATTGCCGTATGAGCTGTGTATAAGGACCGGTTCATCAAGATTGTCCAGAATATCTCTTGTAATATCCGGGAAAATATCTCTGACCGAGCCAAAGGCACCGGCGGAAATGAACAGATCCTCAAAGGAAGTGTTGGTCCATAGCAGACCGCCGCCGTAATTGCATATAGCTGTGGCTGTGCTCATATTGTTGAGGATGCTCGATTCCGCACTATCGAAGCTTTGGGCAAAATCAATAAGACCGCTGTAGATGGATCTGCGGCTGTAGAAAAACAGCAGGGCTGAAAATATCACGAATAATATTGTAAAGATACTCATGAATGCTGCAGCTGTCGAGTCCAGAGCCGCCAGTATGATATTCATAAATACCAGAAGTACCGACAGCAGCAGAGGCCAGCGCAGATACAGCACGATAGAATATGTTGATTTTCGTTGTCTTTTCATAGTGTTCTGATTATATCATATCTTTGGGGCGGATGAGTATATTTTTGACTCTAAGGAAATGCTGATTTAATCAGCATTTCCTTAACGGCCTCCGGCGGATCGCACGGATTTACAAGGAAATTAGCTGCTTCGCAGCATAAATCCGGCGAAGGAAACGCTTTAATCAGCATTTCCCTAACCTCAGAAGATGGCCTGAAAATGAGTCCGTGACACAGCTGCGGTCAAAACATTATGTTCTATTATCGGAACATCGCCCTGAAGGACTGAATAATGGCTTAAAATAAGGGAAAGTTAGCTTGTGATAACAACTGTTGTTATTGACTAACAAGCATCCTGCGCGGTAATATATGGGCACAATTCAAAATACCTGAACATTGATGTTTGATAAGGAGGAACTAACAATGGCACATACAATTTCTGATGCATGCGTATCATGTGGCAGCTGCGCAGGTTCATGTCCGGTAGGAGCTATCTCTGAGGGAGACGGAAAGTACGTTGTTGATGCAGGTGCTTGCATCGATTGCGGAGCTTGCGAGTCAGCATGTCCTATGGGAGCTATCCAGGCTTAATTAATTAAAGCAGGTTAAAAGGAGCTGTATCCTGTCCCGTCCGGGGCGGGATGCAGCTCCTTTTTTGCTTAGCACCAATATTACGATGTTAGGGCCAAAAGTATTTTGTCCCCAACTGATACCAGATTGCTCCGCACTGCGTGCTCTCACAATCTTCAAAAACATTCATAAAT
>CAVALT010000060.1:0-7823 GCA_963589455.1 Clostridiales bacterium | reverse complement strand
GCTCCATAATCTTCGGCTATTTTCTCACATGCTGCAACAGCAGCCTCATCGCCGCAGATTACATACTGGCCCGGGCAGTTGTAGTTAGCTATGGTCACGAATTCACCTGTTTCTGCAGCTGCTCTGACGCAGGCCTCTTCAACCTGCACTGCATCAAGTCCAAGCACAGCACTCATGCTTGTCTCCAGTCCCCTTACACAATCCGCCATAGCCTGTCCTCTGAAGGCTGTGATTCTTACATAATCCTCTGCACTCCATACTCCTGCTGCATAGAGCGCTCCGTACTCTCCGAGGCTCAATCCGGCCGCCGCATCCGGCACTATGCCTTCTGCTCTTAACAGCTCAGTAAGTGCAGCTGCAAAGGCTGCCATGCAGGGCTGAGTATATTCAGTCTGCATCAGCTTCTCATCCGGTCCCTGCCACATAAGCTCCTTAAGCGAATAAGGCATTATTTCATCCAGTCTGTCCAAAACAAGCCTGAATTCCTTGTAGTTCTCATACAGATCCTGTCCCATGCCGACACTCTGACTTCCCTGTCCGGCATAAAGGAATACCTGCTTAATCATTTTCTCAACCTCATCTTTTCAAAATACGCTCTTCAGTTCATCCATAACTGCCTTAACGGTAGTCATGCCTTCAAGCCTCCATGCATTTTCCCCGCAGAAGAAAAGTCCCTCCTCATAATTGCCTCTTACAGCGGCAATCAGCGCGCGGCTTATGCAGTACACTGCTCCCTCCGGTCCGGGGCAGGCATTAAGACAGCGATTGCAGCGCTTTGCCCTGAAGGCTTCTCCGGCCTTCAGTCTCTTAAGAAGCGGAGTCATTACGGCTCTTGCCGGCATGCCGACAGGGCTGTTGGTGATAACTATATCCTCAGGTTTGCTTGCTATAAGCACGTCCTTAAAGACCTGTGAAGCGTCGCATTCCTCTGTAGCTATGAAGCGTGTACCCATCTGCACGCCGTCGGCTCCCGCTTTAAGCATTCCGGCAGCATCCTCTGCATTAAATATGCCTCCGGCCGCAAACACCGGTATCCGGCGCTTTATCTGTTCCTCAAACGGCTTCAGGCTCTCTCGTACCTCATTGATCAGCTGCACATTGGACTTTGCCGCATTCCTGCTGAGCTCCTCTGCCGAAAAGCCCAGGTGGCCTCCTGCCTTACTGCCCTCCATTACAAAGAAATCCGGCAGCCGGAAGCCATGCTTCAAATAGGTACGGCACAAAAGCTGTGCAGCTCTTCCTCCTGAGACTATTGGTGCAAACAGTATATCTGCATCTGCTATATACTCTGCAAGCTTAAGCGGAAGCCCTGCTCCGGAAATTATTGCATCTGCACCGGCCTCTATCGAAGCCTGTACAGCCTCCTTATAGCCGGTAACTGCCGTCATTATATTGACGCCTGTAAGTCCGTTTCCTTCGGCAATCTCCTTTGCCTTCAGTATATGTGACTTAAGTGCCCTTATATTGGCCTCATGCGGACGTATATCAAAGTCCGGCTCATCAAAGCCGATGTTGGCTGAGCTTATTACTCCCATGCCTCCGTTTGCGGCAACGGCTCCGGCAAGTCCCGAGAGCGATACTCCTACACCCATTCCTCCCTGTATGACAGGAATCGGAAGCTTTCTATTTCCAAGCTGCATAAACCTTCTCACAATCAGCAGTCATCTCTGCAAATATCTCACGCATTGGTCTTATCGAGTTCAGCTGGCCGGCTGCCTGTCCTGCCATAAGCGAGCCGGTTTTAACATCTCCGTCAAACACTGCACGGCGCAGCGCACCAAGCGTATATTTTTCAAGCTCCAGCTTATCGAGGCCGGCTTTTTCCTGCTTAATATATTCACGTGCCATGTTGTTTTTGATTACTCTTACAGGACTGCCGTTAATCCGTCCAATAACAGTTGTGGAATTATCCCTTGCCTTAAGCACAGCCTGTTTATAATTGTCATGTATAGGACACTCTTCTGCCGCAAGCAGGCAGGTTCCAACCTGAGCTCCGCAGGCTCCGAGTGCAAAGGCTGCAGCAAGCTGTCTTCCCGAGGCTATGCCGCCTGCTGCAACAACGGGTATGCTTACCTGTGCTGCCACCTGCGGAACCAAAGTCATTGTAGTCATTTCCCCTACATGGCCTCCCGATTCAGTTCCCTCTGCAATAATCAGATCTGCTCCGTCCTGTTCAAGTCTCTTAGCAAGCACGGCACTTGAAACCACCGGCATGACAGTTATTCCGGCTGTTTTCCAATCCTTCATAAATTCAGCCGGAACACCTGCCCCGGTTGTTACTATTTTTACTCCCTCATCCAGCACCACCTGTGCCATGTCATGCGAATCAGGATGCATCAGCATAAGATTTACACCGAAGGGCTTATCTGTCAGAGACTTTGCTATCCTGATGTTTTCCCTGAGAGAATCCACTCTCATGCCTCCGGAGCCGATTATGCCAAGTGCTCCGGCATTGGCTGCAGCTGCTGCAAATGCGCCCGTGGCAATATTTGCCATGCCGCCCTGTATGATCGGATATTCAATTCCAAATATTTCATTCAGCTTTTTCATTACTGTTTATTTCCTTTATAACTGTGGTGCCAGAGTCAAAGGCTTCAAAATCCGATGCTTTTCCTGCTTGCAGGAGGACCTTGAAGTCTTGGGCGTATCCCGTTGTTATGTTCATGCTTGTCATGTATTGATTATGACTCCGCCCCAGGTAAGTCCTGCTCCGAAGCCTACGCACATAATACGCATACCCCGCGCTATTATGCCCTGCTCCGTCATCTCGTCCAGCAGTATCGGTATGCTTGCAGAGGAGGTATTGCCGCAGTGCTCTATATTCATAAGGAATTTCTCCTCACTGCCCCTGTATCTTCGCTTAACATGCTCAATGATGCGGGCATTTGCCTGATGGCACAGTATATAATCAATATCATCAATGCCAAGGCCGCTCTTATCAAGAAGCCCGTCTATCGTCTCCGGTATTGCTGAGGCTGCAAACCTGAATACCTCATGTCCGTTCATAGCTATCGTAAGACTACGCTCCGTATTGGCACTGCAGCCCTCTGCTATGGTTCCCGGCAGATATATTCCGCAGCTTAACGCCTCGGTATTGCCGTCGGCCCACGCCTTTGCTGAAAATGCTGCCACGTCAGCCTCCTGACACAGCTCTGCAATAACCGCACCGGCTCCGTCCCCAAACAGGATGCCCGTTCCTCTGTCATGCAGATCAAGCTGCTTTGACAGCTGCTCTGCTCCGATTATCAGACAGTATCTTATCCCCTCTGAGAGCATCAGTGCTCTTGCCGTGGTAATGCTGTAGACAAAGCCTGAGCAGGCCGCATTCAGATCAAAGGCCAACAGCTCTCTGTTAAGACCAAGCTCCTTCTGAACCATGCAGGCTATAGACGGCAGCATATAAGAGGCCGAGCAGCTTGCCGCTATAACGGCACCAATCTCAGACACATCAAAGTCCGGTCTGCCTCGCTTTGCACTGTCTATTGCCTTAGCGGCCGCAGAGGCTGCAAGTCCTGCGGCACTCTCCTTATCAGGATCACAGTAACGTCGCTCTCTGATGCCTGTTCTTGTATATATCCACTCGTCATCCGTATCCATATATGCCTTCAGGGCATCATTTGTATAGCTGTGCTCCGGCAGTGCCCTGCCCGAGGCCACTATCCTTATTCCTGTTTTCAACGGGCTTTCATGTTGCACTGCCTGTCCTATGCCCTTAGTATTGCTTATATTATCACTCTGCATTTTTTACAGTCCTGCCGTTCCTATACTCCTGAACCTGTTGTATCTGTGTGCAATGAGCGTACGCCTGTCAAGCTTCATAAGTCTGCTCAGTCTGCTGACAAGCATGCGGTCAAGCTCATCATACATTTCCTCTCCCTCCGGCAGTATACCGTCAATCATTCCCGCCTTAAGCAGGTCCCTGGAGGTCAGCTTCATGAGCTCACTTGCCTCTTTGGCTTTTTTTGCATCCTTCCATAATATAGCCGCAAAGCCTTCGGGAGACAGAATTGAATAAACTGCATTTTCCAGCATCCATAGCTCATCTGCAATCGATAGGGCCAATGCTCCTCCGCTTCCTCCCTCTCCTGTCACTATGGATATTACCGGCGTTTTAAGCTCCGCGAAAAATGCAAGACACTCAGCTATCGCTCCGGGCTGTCCGTGAAGCTCCGCATCAAGTCCGGGATATGCCCCCGGAGTATCCACAAAGCATATTACAGGACGGTGAAATTTTTCAGCCTCTGCCGCAAGCCTCATCGCCTTGCGGTAGCCCTCAGGCGAGGCCATGCCAAAGTGCAGCCTTGCATTTTCCCCAGTATCATGCCCCTTGCGGTGTCCGATAACAGTTACCGGCATGCCGTGAAAAAAAGCTATGCCACCGAGTATGCTGCTGTCCTCTCCGCCGGTCCGGTCTCCCTTAAGCTCAGTAAAGCCCTCAAACAGTCTGTCTATGTATTCCGTAAGCTTCGGTCTGTTTTTATCTCTGGCCGCACACACATACTCATAGGCTGACTCATAGGCCCCTGCTCCCGGCTGCAGCAGCTCCCATACTCTCTCATTTTCCGGAATATTCATAGTCCTTGCGGTATGAAGCGCCAGCAGTCTGCCAAGTAGCTTCTTCATGCGGCGCCGCTCTGCAATCATGTCTATCATGCCGTTTGCAAGCTGTGCCTCAGACTGTCTGGTCTCGTCCGGGACCTCTTCACCGACAGTCTGCTCTATAACCCTGCTGCCGGCAAAGCCTATAAGTGCCTTAGGCTCTGCTATTATGATGTCTCCAAGCATAGCGAAGCTTGCACTTACGCCTCCGGTCACAGGATTGCAGAGCACCGATATATAGAGACCTCCGTTTTCCTTGAAGTGCTCTATGGCTGCTGAGGTTTTGGCCATCTGCATAAGTGAATAGATGCCCTCCTGCATGCGTGCTCCTCCGCTTGCGGAAAATACTATAAGCGGCAGTCTTTTTCTGTCTGCGTATTCAACGAGCCTTGTAAGCTTTTCTCCGAGCACGGTTCCCATGCTGCCCATAAAGAACGACGTGTCCAGAACAGCTGTAGCGGCTTTTATTCCATGTATTTTAATAATAGCCGTAACTATTGACTCCCTTGCTCCGGATTTTTTTCCGGTCTGCTCCAGCTTCTCTCTGTAGCCTGGAAATTCAATTGGATCCGTTGTCTCCATATCACTCCAGAGCTCGCGATATTTTCCCTCATCCGCTATAAGCAGAAGTCTCTCATGCGGAGGCATCGGCATATAATATCCGCAGTCCGGACATATATACAGATTTCTCCGGGCCGTCTCGATGCTGAATTTTGCATGACAGCCTCTGCATTCTGTTTCCTGAAGCTTTCCGTCGATATTGCGCCTTTTTTTCAGCATCAGGTCGAGATAACACTTTCTGTGATTGAATATCTCGTCTATTTTCATCTCCGGCTTCTCCTTTTACGAATTTTTTTTGAAGATTGCGGGAGCACAAGGTGCAGAGCAATCCGGTATCAGTTGTTGTCAAAATCCCTTTTGACAACAACATCTTATTGTGATGGTGGTACCGTAGCTAAAAAGCTTTTCAGAGTTCAATCTCCGCAAGCTCCGCCTTATGTTTTTCCCAGAAGCCTGTATCATAATTTCCGCCTACAAATTCCGGGTGATTCATTATCATGTACAGCTCTCCGATATTGGTCGGAACTCCGGATATGACAAGCTCCTCCAGGCAGCGACGCATGCGTCTTATGGCCTCCATGCGTGTTCTGTCCTTAACAATGATCTTTGCTATCATGGAATCATAGTACGGAGTTATCGTACAGCCCTCATATAGGCCGCTCTCAGTCCTTACTCCAAGTCCCTCCGGAAAATGCAGCACCTTCACGGTTCCTGTGCCCTTTGCATTTATGCGGCACTCGATGACATTTCCCGTAAAAGTAATATCCTCCTGCTTAAGCTCAAGCTCACGGCCTGCTGCCGTAAGTATCTGCTCTCTCACAAGATCTATGCCGGTAAGCAGTTCTGTCACGGGATGCTCTACCTGTATGCGGGTATTCATCTCCATGAAATAATAATGTCCGGCGGCGTCCATAATGAATTCAACGGTTCCGACACTGTTGTAGCCGGCTGCCTTCGCAGCCCGGACAGCAGTTTCTCCCATCTCCTCACGGAGCTCATTGCTTAAGCCCCAGGCCGGTGCCTCCTCGAGCAGCTTCTGATGATGCCGCTGAACCGAGCAGTTTCTTTCTCCGAGATGCACTGCATTGCCGTAATTATCAGCAAGCAGCTGTATCTCTATATGGCGCGGTGCTTCTATATATTTTTCAATATAGCAGTCTCCGTTTCCAAAGGCTGCGGCCGCCTCTGCAGAGGCAGCCTTAAGCTCCTTAAGCAGCTCCGCTTCATTTTCTGCAATACGCATGCCCTTGCCGCCGCCTCCTGCAGTGGCTTTTATCATTACAGGATATCCTATTGCTTCTGCAGCCGCCCGGGCCTCCTCATCGCTCCTTATAATGTCCTTAGAGCCACTGACTACAGGGATTCCGTTTTCAAGCATAAGCTTTTTGGCTGACTGCTTGTCTCCGAGCCTCTCTATCAGCTGCCAGGACGGACCTATAAAGCAGATTCCGTGCTCCTCACATTTACGGGCAAACTCAGCATTTTCCGAAAGAAAGCCATAGCCCGGATGTATGGCATCACAGTGCATCTGCTGCGCCACATCTATAATGCGGTCCATATCAAGATAGCTTTCTGCCGGCCTCGCAGGACCAATACAGATGCTTTTCGATGCGGTCATAGCCGGAAGTGAGTCCCTGTCTGCTGTCGAATATACGGCAACAGATTCTATGTTCATCTCACGGAGTGCTCTTATGATGCGCATGGCAATCTCTCCGCGGTTTGCAATCAGTACACGCTTAAACATATCAGCTCTCCAGCCGTATCAGCTTCTCATCGAAGCCTACCATAACGCCGTCCTCCGCAAGTATCTCTGCAACCGTTCCGTCCTCCTGAGATGTAATCTCATTCATCATCTTCATGGACTCGACTATGCCGATGACAGCTCCCTTCTTAATCTGCTTTCCGATCATTACATATGGCTCGGCATCAGGAGACGAGGCCCTGTAGAAGGTTCCCGGAAGAGGCGACCTCACATATACTCCGCTGTTATCTGAAGCTGATGCCTTTGATCCCGCTGTTTCTGCACCTGCAGCCGATGCCGCGGAATGATCAGCGTCAGAGGATGCTGCAGCGGTCATTGCGGCTGTCGCGGCTGATACAGCAGAAGCTTCATTATAAGCCGCTGTGTTCGGATAAGCTGCAGCCCCTCGATAGGCTGCACCGGGATAAGCCGCGCCCTGATAAACTGCGGTGCCTGCCGCAGCATTGCCTGCCTGCTGCGCCCCCTCTGCGGTAAATGCAGCTGCTGCACAGCCCGCAGGCAGTGTTGTTCCCGGTCCTCCAACATATATTATCTCTCTGTCCGGCTGTGCCTTCTTAAGGGACAGCTTTACCTCACCTGTCTCAAATACAAGCTCGACCGCATCAGACTTATCAAAACGGTCCCACAGACTCTGTATCAGCTTCTTATCCATGGCTCCAATATACTCAGCTCGTCTATCCTTTGTACTCAGCTTTTCATCCATTATTTAATCTGTCTCCGGATTCACGCCTTATTTGCGTCAATGTAGTCAACAATATTCTGAACGGTAACAAAGCCTGTAAGCTCCTCCTGCGGAATGCTTAAGCCGAAGGCATCCTCAAGGGCGATGCTGATCTCAACTGCATCAAGTGAATCGATTCCGAGATCCTCCTTAAGTGAAGCCTCTAAAGTAATATCTGCC
>CAVALT010000059.1:0-7889 GCA_963589455.1 Clostridiales bacterium | reverse complement strand
GCCTGATTATATCCGGCAGCCAGACAGGATACTGTCCCTTTGCTGCATCAAGAAAAATAAAATCAAAGCTCTGCTCTGCGGCTGTAAGCTCCGAAAGAAGTGTGCCGGCGTCTCCCTCAATAAGCTCTATGCGTTCTTCAAGCCTCGCTCGTCTTATATTATCCTTTGCCACAGGAATACGCCTTGCAAAGCTTTCTACTGTTACGATGTCCGCTTCTGAGGCCTGTGCCATACAAATCGCACTGTAGCCTATAGCCGTTCCGATCTCAAGTATACGCTTAGGCCTCAGCATGCTCATAAGAGTTCTAATAAAGCTCTCGGTTTCAATACGGATAATAGGAACGTCATTCTCTGCAGCATATTCTCTCAGCTCTCTTAAAAGCGGCTCTACCTCAGGCTCAAGTGAATGCAGGTACTCGCTTATCCTGTCCTGTCCCGCCCAAATCATTGCTTTGCTCCGCTTTCTGATGCATAGGCGTCAGCTCCGGCTGCAGCTGCTGCAGTCTGATTATTGTCCGAGGCATCTGAGCCTTCATCACCTCCGCCGATAAAGCCTTCATCATCAGTCTCAGTCGTGCTGTCTGCAGCGACAGAGTCATTATATTCCTGCTCTGTCATGCTGAGAGCCTTGATGATCTCCTTTACAGACATGGAGTTATTCAGCCTGTAGGTTCCGGGATACAGCTTAAGCTTATATAATCTCGCCTGTACTCTGAAGGCAAGCCCGCTTTTGATCACATTTTCCTCTGAAAGGACCTCTGCAAGCTCATCTATGCCTTCCCCATCCGCAACTGTGATCTCTGTATCCGTGCCGGGAGCCTCTGCCACAGTCTCAGCACAGAAGATTGTATATCCAAGCTTAAAGCCTTCATGTGCTGCGGCATAGCAGACAAACACAAGCAGAGTTACGACAATAACTCTGACCGCAACTCTGCTTATAATATCCGCTATGCTGTTTTCGGAGTAATCGTCGTCCCTCTGCATTCTTAAACCTCTGTAATTACAGCCAGAATCATCGGTGTCCTCTGAATCTTGCGCCATATATAATCACTGAGCTCATTGCGGATTATATTCTTGACCCTGTTCAGATCCTTTACGCCGCGGCAGTCATCCATTGCTCTGAGCACCACGTCTATCGATTCCTCTATTATGTCCTCATTTTCCTTGACATATACAAGACCGCGCGTAAGTATCTCCGGTCCTGCAACCAGCTCTCCGCTTGCCTTATCTATGGTTACTGCAGCCACTATGATACCATTCTGCGACATGCTTTGTCTATCCTTGAGGACTGCATTGCCGACATCACCAATGCCGAGACCGTCAACAAGTATCGGTCCTGCCTGAACCTTGTCAACAACCCTGCAGCTGTCAGGGGTAAGCTCAACAACATCACCGGTATCCACAAGGATACATTTATCCTTCGGCATTCCGATTGCGAGGGCAACCTCCTTCTGTGCAAGTCTATGCCTCAGCTCACCGTGCACCGGAATTGAAAACTTAGGATGCACAAGGGTATATATCAGCTTAAGCTCCTCAACGCAGGCATGTCCCGATACATGAGTATCCTGGTAAATAACCTTGGTGCGTTTCTTGGAGAGCTCATTAATTACCTTGGATACAGCCTTTTCATTGCCCGGAATAGGAGTTGAGCTTAAAACTATGACGTCATTTTCCGAAAGCTGTACCTTGCGGTGCATGCCTGTTGCCATACGTGAGAGCGCAGCCATCGGTTCGCCCTGGCTGCCTGTAACAATAAGCACTATCTTGTCGTCAGGATAATTTTTGATCTCTGATATATCTATAAGGGTATTGTCTCTCATCTTGATATATCCGAGCTCTGCCGCTGTGCTTATAACGTTTATCATAGACCTTCCATCTATGACAACCTTGCGGTCGTACTGCTCCGCAACGGTTATGATCTGCTGTACTCTGTCAACATTTGAAGCAAAGGTTGCAACAATAATACGCTTGTCGCGGTTTTCACCGAAAATAGTTTCAAAGGTATGTCCGACTGTGCGCTCTGACATGGTAAAGCCCTGTCTCGTTGCATTGGTGGAATCACAAAGCAGTGCAAGGACACCGTTTTTTCCAAGCTCCGCAAAGCGCTGCAGATCAATCGTATCTCCGAATACGGGCGTATAATCCACCTTGAAATCTCCGGTATGAAGCACTACTCCAGCCGGTGAATGAATCGCAAGGGCTGCCGCATCCTGTATAGAGTGATTGGTCTTGATGAACTCAACCTCGAAATCTCCGGCCTTTACGAAATCTCCGAACTTGACTGTATGAAGCTTTGCACTCTCAATAAGGCCGTGCTCCCTGAGCTTGTTCTCAATAAGTGCTCTTGTAAGTCTTGTGCTGTATACCGGTATATTGAGATTCCTGAGTACATATGGAAGGGCTCCTATATGATCCTCATGTCCGTGAGTAATAAAAAAGCCCTCAAGCTTATCTGCATGGTCTCTGAGGTAGCTTATATCCGGTATGACCAGGTCAATGCCGAGCATCTCCTCATCCGGAAAGGCCATTCCGCAGTCAACAACAACAATGCTGTTGTCTGACTCAATGGCGGTTATGTTCATGCCTATCTGTTCAAGACCCCCGAGAGGAATTATGCGTATCTTTTTGCTGTGTCTTGTCTTAGGCGACAGCACTGACCTGACCATATCGAGGCTCTGCTTAGCCATCGATCTGGCTGCCTTAGGCTTTGAATCCCTGCTTCCGAACAGCTCCTCAGCGAGCTGCTCTGCACTTATCTCGGCTGTTCTGCCTCGCTTTGCCGTCTGTCTGCCGGTCTGCTTTGAGGTGCTCCTGCCTGAATTCCTTGCTGCCGGAGCTTTTGCCTTCTTATCCTGCTTCTTATCAGCCCTTCCCTCAGTGCCAGACTTGGCAGCTTTAGACGGCTTTGCCCCGGACCTGCTGCCTGAGGATTTTTCAGTCTTATCCTTTGTTCTGTCCTGCTGGCTCCTTCTGCCTGTCTGCTTCGCTTCTCCTGCTCCGGTTTTCCTGCTGCTGCCGGATTTTTTTCCTGCCGCAGCCTTTTCGGAGGCCTTTTTTACCGGCGTGCCTTCCTCTGCAGCTGCGGTCTTTTTAGCCGTATATCCTTCGGCTCCATGCTCAGGCGCCTTGATCTTATCTGAATTGTTATCTGTTATCATCTGTCTATACTAATCTCTCCATCCATCTGCTTCTCAAATATATCAAATACGGCATTTTCCTCATCCTCGTCGAGAATATCCTCATAAACTGCCTCGTCATCCTCCGGAGCTGATACCTCCTTAAATACGCGGCACTCACCGTCCTCATCATCCGGAGCGTCTGTCACAAGAATATAGCTGCAGCCGTTATAGATCGTGCTGTCAAGTATAGTGAACTCAATCTCACTGCCGTCATCAAGTGTCATTACAATCACATTGTCTTCCATAGTTAATTACCTCTCTTTAATCCGTTATTCATATAATCTTCAAGTATTAATGCAGCTGCAATTTTATCTATATACTGTTTGCGCTCGGAGGCTGCCACATCAGCCTCTGCAAGTATCTCATCAGCACCGGCGGTGCTTAATCTCTCATCCCACATTATGACCTCGGCTTCAAGTCTCTCAGCCTCAAGCCTGTGTCTTATCTCCTCGGCAAATGCCTCTGACTTCAGTGCCCTCTCTCCCTTGCTGTCATCCATGTTAAGCGGAAGTCCGACCACTATAAGTCCAACCTCATTTTCTCTGACAAGCTCTGTTATGCGGCGGTATGTCGGTCTTAGCTTGCCTTCCTTTTCTCTTACTATAGTCTCCAGCGGCGATGCAATAACATTCATCGCATCGCTCAATGCAACACCTGTAGTTTTGGAACCGAAATCAAGTCCCATTATTCTGCTCAAGCAATATCCTCCCTGACTTATCTCATGCAAATATAAGAGAGCCCCTGCTGATCCGACCGGGAACAGCTCTCTGAAAATCAATAACAGTTTAAGCCTAAGCCCCTATTATTTCATACGGACTTAGGCTGGTAACAGATATACATGATAAACGGTCACGGAAATGCTGTGAAGCAGCTTAACTTCCTGCCGTTATTATTTTCTCAGTCTTGAATCAACATAGGCCGCCATAAGCTCCTCTAAGAGCTCATCGCGCTCGACCTTCATAATAAGACTGCGGGCATTATTGTGACTGGTGATATAGGTTGGATCTCCCGACATGATATATCCGACTATCTGATTAATCGGATCATAGCCCTTCTCAACAAGTGCACCGTATACAAGCTGCAGTACCTCAGCGGCATTTGGCTGATCAGCTGCCTTAACAGGTTCAATAATCTGTGTGCTCTCAATGTTGTTCATGTGTCTGTATCCTCGTAGTATGATGTTGCCGGTGGGCAAAAGCCCCTGTCCCTGACTGATGCCAGGCTGGAGACCTCTGACTGCGACAGCACATTTAAAGGGACTGGAAGTCCCGTATATTCTGCTTATAAACCCGGAGGCTTCTAAGGATTTGCTGATTAATGCGGCATTTACTTAGCTCAAGCTTACACCAAAAGCATGGCTCCGTCCACTACGTTTTCATGAACAATTCGTAAAGCCTTACCGCATATTATTTCATTTACATGAAGTACGGATGAAGCCTTGATGCAGCGTACATACTCCCTGGTATATCCGGTCTCATAGGTAACACCGTTTATCTCTATGAGCTCCTCGCTTAAAAATTCCAGCTGTTTTCCTATATAATACTCTCTGAATTTCTCAGACAGATTACCGGCCAGCGCTATGAGCTTCTCGCTTCGCTTCTGCTTCTCTGCCTCTGTAAGCTGTCCCGGCATGGTATCTGCCGGTGTGCCCTTTCTTCTTGAATACTTAAAGACATGTGCCTCGTACAGGCCTATCTGCTCGGCAAAGCGGCAGCTTTCCTCAAACTGCTCCTCTGTTTCCCCCGGAAATCCGACTATGATATCGGTTGTTATCGCCGGATGCTCAAAATTAGACTTAAGTATATCACAGCCCTCAGCATAGCGTTCTGCTGTATAGTGACGGTTCATTGCCTTCAGTATCGCATTGCAGCCTGACTGCAGCGACAGATGAAAATGCGGACACAGCTTTGTGAAACCCTTAAGCTTCTGTACAAATTCCTCTGTTATAAGCATAGGCTCAAGTGAGCCAAGCCTTATGCGTCTGATGCCGTCCACGGTCTCGGCTGCCTCAATGATGTCAAGAAGTCCGTCTCTCAGGGAGCTAAGGTGTATGCCGGTTATAACGATTTCGGCAACACCGTTTTCCGCCAGCCTTCTTACCTCCTCATGCACATCCGCGGCACTTCTTGACCTTAAGCTTCCGCGTACATATGGAATTATGCAGTAGCTGCAGTACATGTTGCAGCCGTCCTGCACCTTTATGAAGGCTCTGGTATGACCGTCCAGCTGAGTCAGAAAATGCGGCTCTGCTGCCTGTCTGCCTGCTTCCGTTCCTGCAGTATTATTAATTCCTTCTGCATTTTCAGAATATTCAGAGGCAGCTGCCGCTGATGCAGCTTTGGCTTTATCAGCTGGAAATGCAGCTCCGGAAGCCTCGCCCGGATTAAGGGCAGCTTCCTTGTCGGAGCCTTCGATGCCTGCGAAACCAGCTATTCTCTCCGATATCAGTCTTACTATATCTGCCTTATTCTTATTGGATACCGCAAGATCAATGACACCGTCGGCAATCAGCTCTTCGAGTCTGTCATTTTTGATTGCATCATCTACATAGCAGCCGGCAGCAACTATCAGCGCTTTGCTGTTCAGCTTTCTGGCGCGTCTCAGCATCTGCCTTGACTTGCGGTCTGCAATGTTGGTTACAGTGCAGGTATTGATAATATAGATATCTGCAGCCTCGTCAAACCCAAGCTCGGAAAAGCCTGCAGCTCTGAGGCTCTGTGCCATCGCATCAGACTCATATGTATTAACCTTGCAGCCAAGCGTATGAATTGCAAAGCTTCTGCCTGTGTTCTCCATCAGCTGCACCAGATGACCTCATCACTGTTCACAGCCTCATCCATGAGCTTGTCAATAACATCCTGAAGCTTAAGCTCAGAGCGTCTGATCACATTAACATTGGGCTTGGTTACAGGATGCTTTGCCACAAATATCGTACAGCAGTCCTCATACGGCTGTATGCTGGTCTCAAAGGTCCCTATCTTCTCTGATATATCAATAATTTCCTGCTTGTCAAAGCCTATTACCGGACGATATACCGGAAGCTCACATACCTCATCCGTTGAACGAAGTGAAAACATGGTCTGTGATGCAACCTGACCTATCGACTCACCTGTAATAAGTCCTATGCAGTCATTTGCATGAGCCAGACGCTCCGCAATGCGCATCATATATCTGCGCATGATAATAGTAAGCTCATCATGCGGACATTTCTCATAGATGGCAAGCTGTATCTCAGTGAAATTAATGACATGAAGCTTGATTGCTCCTGCATAGGATGCTACCTGCTTTGCAAGATCCACAACCTTCTGCTTTGCTCTCTCCGAGGTATACGGCGGAGCATGAAAATACACTGCCTCAACCATAACTCCGCGCTTTGCTATCATATATCCGGCAACCGGGCTGTCGATTCCTCCGGATAAAAGAAGCATGGCCTTGCCGTTGGTTCCAATCGGCATGCCGCCGGCACCCGGAATAACCTGAGTAAATATGTTGATGCGCTGTCTTACCTCGATATAAACTATAAAGTCAGGATTATGCACATCCACTCTTGATTCCGGATATGCTGTAAGTATATCATATCCCACATCAGCATTGATGGTATCCGAGGTGACCGGATAATGCTTGTCTGCACGTCTTGTTCTAACCTTGAAGGCAAATTTCTGCTCAGGATGCTCTGTCTTTACAAACTCAAGCACCTTTTCTCTGAGCTCATCATATCCGCACTTATCTATCTGCTGCATCGGACATATCGCTGTTATGCCGAATACATGCTGCAGTGCATCAAGCACCTCATCATAATCATAATCCGACTTGGCATTAACATAGACTCTGCCCTGTTCCTTCTGTACTGCAAATTCACCGTCCACCTTCTTCAGATGCTCTCTTATCTGATGCATCAGCGCATCCTCGAATATATAACGGTTCTTGCCCTTTGTGCCTATCTCGGCATATTTAATTAAAAAACTCTGATAATGCATTGTTACCCTATCTATATATGCTTCTTTATTTGATACTGTTCAGCACCTTCCGTATTTCAGCATAAATTGCCTGCCCGCAGGTAAATTCATGCTGAAATACGGAAGGCGGCCAAGACCCGAAGGGTCTTTGGCCGGCCACATCGAGGATTTGCGGAGCAAATTCGAGATTGGTGCTAAACATTTACCTTTATTTCATTCCCTGCCGCCGAACAGTCTGGCTAACGGTGTAACAGCCTTGTTCAGATTCTCAATGGATTTGTTAAGCTGATCTATATCTATCTCGCTCAGATGGCCTATAGTATCATTGATCTTCTGCTGATTGGTCTCTACAAGCTCATTGACATTGCCTACCATGACATCAATATTATCAAGAGATTCATCTGCCTGGCTGATCATGACATTGGTATCAGCGACAAGCTGATTGATATTATTGAGTGTTCTGAGTGATTTAGGTATAAGCACAAGCGCTGAAATGGCTATTATTACCGTGAGTACTGCAAGACAGCCGGCAGCAGTCAGCAGATATCTTCTCTCTCTACGCTGATTCTCGACAAACTCCCTGAGAAGCTCTGTATCCTGCATATCCTCAACATTTTTGTAATCCATGCTGCTGCCTCATCTCTCTTTAATAAAAGAATCACGTATCTGCTTATATAAATGATGTTGGGATTCCAAGCTCAAAAGTCCTCCTGCAAGCAAGCTTGCGTCGGATTTTGCAGCTTTTGACCCTGGT
>CAVALT010000058.1:0-7932 GCA_963589455.1 Clostridiales bacterium | reverse complement strand
GCTCTGCACCGATTTCGTCAATTGGTGCTATGGTCTGAAGACTTAAGGCTCCGTCAGCATTAAAGCTTATGGTAAATGCGCCCCCTACATCAGCACAGTAGGATACACAGATAAGCTTCAGCTCATCCTTTACAGCCTTAGGGAGCTTCCCGAACTGCTCCTCATTAAAATAATATTTCATGCTCTGTGCATTTGCACCGCACAATACCTTATCCATATATAATCCTCGTTATATGTATATGTTCAGCACCTTCCGAATATCAACGCGAATTGACTGCCCGCAGGCAAATTTACGCTGATATAAGTAAGGCGGCCAAGGCCCGAAGGGCCTCTGGCCGGCCACATCGAGGATTTGCAAAGCAAATTCGAGATGTGTGCTAAACTGTTGCCATTATCTTATTTTTTAAGCCCGATAACTCTCACCCTGACATTTTCCTCTCCGAAGGCCTGCTTAAAGGCTTCGAGGCGTTCTGCCGCCGCATTTACACGGGATAAGGCACCGAGGCTCTTCCTCATGCGCTCCTTTTTCAGGTAAATGATTACGCCGGCATCTCCCGGATTTTCAAAGCACAGATCATTAAGCTTATCCTGCTCTGCCTTATAGGCAGCTATGTCGTCAAAGGCTATCCAGACCTCCCTCGCCGTATCATCGATGCTGAAGATCTGAGCTGCAAGCAATGAGGCCTTCTCATCTCGTCCTATGCTTGCCCGTCCCTTAATGAATACCCTGGAATCAGGTGCAAGCAGCTCTCTGCTCCTGTCAAAGGTATCCGGAAATACAACCACATCTATAGAGCCGTATATGTCCTCAATCGTCACAAAGGCCATCTGTCTGTTCTGCTTTGTAATCTTAAGTCTGCAATCAGCCACGGTTCCTGCACTTATAAGCTCCTCACCCTCACGATATCTGCATTCTCCTGTATTTTCATCAGGCAGATAATCCTTAGACCAGGCTGTCACTATCTTGCTGCAGACGTCCATATACTGATCCATAGGGTGTCCGCTCAGGTAAATGCCTGCAGCCTCCTTTTCATAGGCTAAGAGCTCTTCCCTGTCAAACTCAGGAACCTCAGGCAGTCTGTGCCTGAAGCTCTGCTTATCCGCCTCATCTGCAAAATCAAACAGAGTAAGCTGTCCTGCAATCTCCGTTTTTCTTCTGACCGAGGCTTCAGTCAGAAGATCGTCTATCAGAATCAGCTTCTGTCTGCGGTTGCCCTCAAAGCAGTCAAATGCACCGGCCTTTATAAAGCCCTCTATAGCCTTACGGTTCACACTGTCCGGCATGCGGCGTACAAAATCCTCAATATCTCTGAAGGGGCCGCCTTCCCGGCGTTCCCTGACAATATCCTCGACAACGGTACGTCCGACTCCCTTTATGGCAGTCAGACCATACAGAATAACACCACTGCAGGCTCCTGCATCAGCATCGGCTGCATTTACCGCAGTAAAGCCGTAATCTCCGGCATTGATATCCGGAGGCTGAAGCTTAATCCCCATTGCTCTGCAGGTCTGTATATACTCCGAGGTCTTGCCTGTATTATCCATAACGGAGGTCATGAGTGCTGCCATAAATTCCGCAGGGTAATAATGCTTCAGCCAGGCTGTCTGATATGAAACAACAGCATAAGCCGCTGCATGCGATTTGTTGAAGGCATAGGATGCAAAATCAGTCATCTCGTCAAAGATTCTGTTGGCAGTCTCCTCGGAAATGCCGTTGGCTATGCAGCCCTTAACCCCCTCCTCTTCATTGCCGTATACGAAATTCTGTCTTTCCTTCTGCATGACAGCATGCTTTTTCTTGGACATGGCCCTGCGCACAAGGTCTGCGCGGCCAAGAGTGTAGCCTGCAAGACTCTGCACAATCTGCATAACCTGCTCCTGATATACTATACAGCCATAGGTGCTGGAAAGTATCGGCTCAAGCTCAGGGCATTCATATACGACTGAGTCCTTATTTTCCTTGCCCTTAATATACCTTGGGATAAAATCCATCGGACCCGGTCTGTAGAGTGCAAGCCCGGCTATTATATCATCTATAGACTCCGGCTTTAGCTCCTTCATAAATGAGGTCATGCCGCCGGATTCAAGCTGAAACACTCCCGCGGTCTCGCCTCTTGATATCATCCTGTAGACTTCAGCATCAGCCATGTCGATCTCATCTATATTGATCCTTATGCCATGATTGCGGAAGATCTGATCGACAGCATTTTTTATAACCGTAAGAGTCCTCAGCCCCAGGAAATCCATCTTGAGAAGTCCGAGCTCCTCAAGCGTGGTCATTATATACTGAGTTACTATGGTTCCGTCTGCATTACGTGCAAGCGGTACAAAATTATCTACCCTGTCGCTTGTGATCAGCACTCCTGCAGCATGCATGCTGGTATGCCTCGGAAGTCCCTCAAGCCTTAAGGACATATCTATAAGGTATTTTACATCAGGCTCTGTATCATAGGCCTGCTTGAATTCCCGGCTTATGCTGAGTGCCTTTGTAAGCGTCATGCCAAGCTCATTTGGTATCATCCTGGCAATGCGGTCGACCGCAGTATAGCTCATGTCGAGCACTCTGCCCACATCACGTATGACTCCCCTTGCAAGCAGCGTTCCGAAGGTTACAATCTGCGCAACATTATCCTTGCCGTACCTGCTTACAACGTAGTCTATAACCTCCTGGCGCCTCTCATAGCAGAAGTCCACATCTATATCAGGCATTGAAACACGCTCAGGATTGAGGAAGCGCTCAAACAGCAGAGAAAAGCGCACAGGATCAATATTGGTTATCCTGAGTGCATAAGCGACCACAGAGCCTGCTGCAGAGCCTCTTCCGGGTCCTACCGGTATATCATGCCTCCTGGCATAGCCTATAAAATCCGACACTATGAGGAAATACTCGACAAAGCCCATGCTCTCTATGGTACCAAGCTCATATTCGAGTCTGTCATGAATATTTATGCCGTAGCGTTCACAGCCTCCGTCCTCGGAATTATAGGCTCCAGGATATCTCGCCTCTATGCCCTCATAACAGAGCTTCCTGAGATACTGCTCCGCAGTAAAGCCCTTTGGAACCGCAAATCTCGGCAGCTTATATCTGCCGAATTCGATCTCTACATTACAGCGCTCAGCTATTTTCTGAGTATTATCTATCGCCTGGGGAACGCTCTTAAAGAGCTCACGCATCTCCTCCTCACTCTTAAGATAATACTGTCCGCCCTCGTAGCGCATGCGGTCTGCATCCTGCACCTTCTTTCCGGTCTGGATGCACAGCAGTATGTCATGAGGCTCCGCATCCTCCTTAAAGGTATAATGCACATCATTTGTGGCAATAAGCTCTATTCCTGTTTCCTGCGATATTCTTATAAGTCCTGCATTTACCGTGCGCTGTGCGGCAATTCCGTGATCCTGCAGCTCAAGAAAATAATTTCCCTTGCCGAATATGCCCTCATATTTAACAGCTGTTTTCTTAGCTTCCTCATACATTCCGGCTGCAAGGTACCTTGCCACCTCTCCCGCAAGGCAGGCCGATGCCGCTATAAGTCCGGAATGATATTTCTGAAGGAGCTCGACATCAACTCTCGGCTTATAGTAGAAGCCATCCACATAGCCAAGCGATACTATCTTCATCAGATTCTGATAGCCCTCGTTATTTTCCGCAAGCAAAATAAGATGATAGTATCTGCTGTCATCGTGAACATTTTTTTCCTTGTCGAAGCGGGAACCCGGAGCAACATAGACCTCGCAGCCGATTATCGGCCTGATGCCCTGTTTTCTGGCCTCCTTGTAGAAGTCAATAACTCCGTACATGGCCCCGTGATCGGTAATTGCGAGCGAATCCATCCCATAATCCTTAGCCTGTTTAATAAGCTCAGGAATGCGTGAGGATCCGTCGAGCAGGGAAAACTGTGTATGCACATGTAAATGCGTAAATGCCATAATTTATTTATGGAAATGCTGATTGTGTCAGCATTTTTCTTAAATACCTCCGATGAATCGCATGGATCTGCTTTGGACTCTGCTGCCCTGCAGCACAAATCCGCCGCAGGAAATGCCTTATACAGCATTTCCTTATTACAACTGATGCGGATATGAGCACAGACACTCATATCCGCATCGATATCCGGCAGCAGCCGGACAATTACATATTATGTCATCAGGATCAAAAGCTTCAAAATCCGTATCAGACTTCATGCCTGTCCCTGATCAGTCGAGTCTCTTAAGGTAATCAACCATCGCCTGCACGGCTTCCTTCTCATCAGCTCCGTCGGCTGTAATTGTAAGTGTATCCCCTGTACATGATACAAGGCTCATCATGCCCATAAGGCTTTTTGCATTGATTCGCTTATCCGGAGTAACTATGTATATCCTTGAATTATACTCTCCTGCCACTGAGATAAGATTGGCTATTCGTCTCTCTATATCCTGTGAAATATTAATAACAACCTCGGTGCTTACCATAATGCTCTCCCTCCGTATGCACAGGTCCCGCTCCCCTTTCAGTCCCTGCCTTGTTCCTCCTGCCTTCAGCCATCGTTTCTAATGCTGTTTGCTATACCCGCAAGCCTTCTGAAACGATGATTGATTCCGGATTTGCCGGTATCATTAAGCATGGCCGCAAGCTCCTTCAGTGACGCATCAGGATAGCGAAGCCTCAGATCGGCTACCTCCTTCAGTCCCTCCGGAAGCTCATCATATGCTCCATGCTCTATTATTACATTGATATCTTCAAGCTGCCGCACTGCTGCAGAAACAGTTTTGCTGATATTATGCGTCTCGCAGTTAACCGTTCTCTGAACCTGCTCCTTCATGCTCTTAAGTATGCGAATGTTCTCAAACTCCAAAACAGCATTGGTTGCCCCAAGGATGATCAGCATATCTGCAATAGCCTCACTGTCCTTGATGTAGACAACATATCTGTCTTTTCTCTGCATAATACCCGGTGAAAGCCCAAAGTCCTCTATAGCGGCCTTAAGTTCCTCCGCCTCTTCCTCTGATTCGCACACAAATTCCAGATGATAAAATCTGCTGGGATCCGATATGCTTCCGGCTTTAAGAAATGCAGTGACAATTTTTTCTCTGTATTCCTCGTGTCTGTCCGATGTAACGCCTTTTATTCTACTATGCTGTTTTTTTACTGTAAAGCCCTTGTTGCGGACCTCATTTTTAACTTCGGAAGAAAATGACATAATTAAAGTATATGGTTATTTTTTTTTGTATATAGTGCATAAACACTAATGTCAGTCTGAAACGCATCCGGTCCCGGCATTATAGTCTATTGTCTGTTTATGTCTCTGTGCTCTACATTAAGTCCATAGTCTGCATCTGCAGCAAGATGTGAATAAAGTGTCTCTGCTATGGTTACCGATCTGTGTTTTCCTCCTGTACAGCCAAAGGCTATAACCAGCTGATTCTTGCCCTCGTCTATATATCTCGGTATTAGAAAATCTATAAGTCCGTTCAGCAGTGAAGTAAACTGCTCTGCATCAGGAGAGTCCAGCACATAGTCCCTGACCTCCTTTACAAGGCCTGTCTTATATTTAAGCTCTTCTACATAAAAAGGATTAGGAAGAAAGCGCACATCCATAACTATATCCGCATCCTCAGGCAGACCGTATTTGTAGCCGAAGGACATGATATTCAGGTAAAAGTTTCTGAAGCCTCTGCTGTCAGAAAATATAAGCTCAAGCTGACTGCGCAGATTTCTGGTCTTCATGCCTGAGGTATCCACCACATAATCAGCTCTGTGCTTAAGCCATTCGAGCGACCTTCTCTCAAGCCTTATGCCGTCCTCTATATGTCCGGACTGGGCAAGAGGATGCGCGCGTCTCGTTTCCTTGAATCTCTTAAGCAGCACCTGATCACTTGCATCCAGAAACAGGATGGTGCACTGTGTCTGCATGTCCTTCAGTCCGTCAAGAACTCTTGCCAGCTCAGTAAGCTTTTCACCGCTTCTGATGTCCACTCCGATTGCCGCATTATGACTGACCGACTGTTCTATAAGCTCAACAAAATTCGGAATAAGTGCTACAGGTACATTGTCAGCACAGTAATATCCCATATCCTCAAGTGTCTTCAGTGCTATGGTTTTTCCGGCTCCTGACATACCTGTGACAATTATCAGCTTCATTCGTTAATCCTCTTCGTCAGTATCCTCTGCTGCTCTTCTTCCTATGGTTGCTGTCTTTATCTTCTGTATGCGGCTCATAAACTCACTTGGTGCATCATAGCCTGCCATACGTGCTCTGTAATTAATCGCTGCTGATTCTACTATGACGGCAATATTTCGTCCCGGTCTTATAGGCACGTCAATATTAAATACCTTGTTGCCCATGATTTCAGCATATTTAGGCTCAAGGCCAAAGCGGTCGTAATTGTGCTCCTTTACATATTCCTCAAGATTCACTATCAGGTCTATGGTCTGTGAATGCTTAATGGCCTCATATCCGAACATAGCTCTCACATTAATGATGCCTATGCCTCTTACCTCAATAAAGTCCTTGGTAAGCTCAGGTGCTATGCCTACAAGAGTCTCATCAGATACCTTGCGTATCTCCACTATATCATCTGAAATAAGCCTGTGGCCCCTCTTTACAAGCTCAAGTGCAGCCTCAGATTTACCAATACCGCTGTCTCCTGTAATCATGACGCCTACTCCGTAGACATCAACCAGCACTCCGTGAAGTGTTTCCTTAGGTGCCAGAAGCACACGCAGTATCTTGATAATCTCAGAATCCATGTCTGAGGTTTCCCTCTCAGACCTGAGCAGGGGCACTCCTGATTTTCTGCAGACCTCTATAACGGTTTCCTTAACTCTTCTGTTGCCGGAAATGATGATGCACGGCACATTATAGCTTGTAATATGCTCCATACGCTCTCTCAGTACATCCTCAGAGAGAGTCTTCATATACTCCTGCTCTTCCCGTCCTATAACCTGAACCAGCTTATAATCAAAATATCCAAAGAAGCCCGCAAGCTGAAGAGCCGGCCTTGATATGCTGTAGGCTTCTATATCTCTGTCTGCAAGACTGATCTCCGGCGTAAGATTCTTAAGCTTAAGTCTTTCGGCAAGCGTTTCAACGGTTGCCGGCTTTGTCAGATTGAAATATCCCTGGCTGTACAGATCAATATTGGCTGTCATGGCTTTTCCTCCGTCAGAATTTTCCTAAAAACCTAACCTCAGGCTGCAGCTCGATGCCGTCCTCCTTAAGGATTCGCTCCTTAACCTCCTGTATCAGCCTGTAAATATCTGCTGAGCTTGCGCGGTTTTTGTTGATTATAAAGCCGGCATGCTTTTCACTCACCTCAGCTCCGCCTATGCTTAAGCCCTTAAGCCCGGCGTCGCTTATAAGCTTGCCAGCAAAAAAGCCCTCCGGTCTCTTAAAGGTAGAGCCTGCCGAAGGATATTCAAGCGGCTGGCTGGCCCTGCGTTTTGCCATAAGCTCTTCTGCTTTTGACTTTATCTGCTCCCTGTCGCCCTTCTCCAGAATAATCTCGGCCCTGCATACAATATAGCCCTCATCCATAAGATTTGAGCCCCTGTAGCGAAAATGCAGCTGATCCCTCTTAAGCTTCATCAGCCTGCCGTTTCTATCTATGACAAGCAGCTCATTTACAACATCCTTAAGCTCTCTTCCGTATGCACCCGCATTCATGATGCAGGCTCCGCCCATGCATCCGGGTATACCGGAGAGCTCCTCAAAGCCAGTGGCTCCTGCATCAGCCGCAATATTTCCCACAGCACTCAGAAAACAGCCTGCTCCGACATCCATTACCAGCCTGCCATCCTGCCACTCGTAGCCAAGCATGGTGAACTCTGTTCCGTCATTTCGTCCGAGATCTATTACCGCACCTCTGTAGCCCTCATCCGATACAAGCAGATTCGAGCCGTTGCCTATAACAAAGTAATCAAGCCCGTTAAGTTTGAAATATCTGATCAGTGAG
>CAVALT010000057.1:0-8093 GCA_963589455.1 Clostridiales bacterium | reverse complement strand
CTTATAAACTTTTCTCCATTTCCGCAAAAAACGTGCGGCATTTCTGCAACTGGATTTACGCAGAAACACCACACGTTGTGGGTATATTATAGCGGATTCGGATGGAGATTTCAAATATTTTTTGGCGTGGGAGCTTCTCCAATCTCATCAGTCTTATCAGTCGTTGTCAGCAACTCTGCGGTCAGGCTTTCCAAGCTGCAGCCACTTAAGATAAGCATTGATAAATATGTCTATATCTCCGTCAAGCACTGCCTGTGCATTGCCTGTCTCCTCGCCTGTACGTACATCCTTAACCATGGTGTATGGCTGAAGAACATAGTTTCTGATCTGGCTTCCCCAGGCAATCTCCTTGATATCGCCTCTGATATCAGATATCTTCTCGGCATGTGCCTGCTGCTTAAGCATATACAGCTTAGCCTTAAGCATAGCCATCGCCTTATCCTTGTTCTGGAACTGTGAACGTTCCTCCTGGCAGGCGCAGACGATGCCGGTCGGTATGTGAGTGATACGAACCGCGGATGAGGTCTTGTTGATATGCTGTCCGCCGGCACCTGATGAACGGTAGGTATCAATCTTAAGGTCTGACGGGTCGATATCGACCTCTATGGTATCGTCGAGCTCCGGCATAACATCACAGGAGCAGAATGAGGTCTGCCTCTTGCCCTGTGCATTAAACGGAGATATTCGTACAAGTCTGTGTACTCCGGCCTCGGACTTAAGCAATCCGTAGGCATTCTCACCCTCAACAGAGAAGGTTACACCCTTGATGCCGGCTTCGTCACCCTCCTGATAATCCAGGAGCTTTGTTGTAAAGCCATGCTTCTCGCACCATCTTGTATACATGCGGTAAAGCATCTCGTTGAAGTCCATAGCCTCGGTTCCGCCGGTTCCTGCAGACAGTGCTATGGTCGCGTTGTTGGCATCATATTCGCCTGAGAGTAGCAGTGAGGTACGCATGCTTTCAAGCTCTGTCTTAAAGGACTCCAGCATCTCTCTCGCCTCAGCGGCAAGCTCTTCATCGTCCTCCTCGCTGCCCATCTCGATTATTGCCTCAATATCCTCATACTGGCGGCTGAGTGAATTATACTTGTCGACAGAAGACTTAAGTGAGTTAAGCTCCTTCATGAACTTAGCAGATTTTTCTGCATCATCCCAGAAGGTCGGCTCCTCCATCTGGCGCTCCATCTCTGCTATACGTCTGCCCTTGTTTTCCAGATCAAGTGACTGACCAAGCTCTGCAAGCGGCTCCTTATAGCTCAAAAGCTCGGATTTACAATTGTCAAATTCGATTAACGCCATTTACCCTCCTATCAGTTTGCAGGTGAAGAGAAGTTGATCTTATCTCCCGGTACGGCATATCTGCCGTGACACTGCTTAAACTTCTTGCCTGATCCGCACGGACACGGATCATTCGGATATATCTTTCTTATCTCACGCTTCTTAGGTGCCTTGACTGCTGAATCATCCTTATTTGTTCCTGTGATCTCAGCTGCCTGTTCGCGCTCTACCTTCTGCTGAACCTGAAGATGGAAGAGCAGGCGTACGGTATCCTCCTTAATTGAGGCTGCCATGCCCTCAAACATCTCATAGCCTTCAGTCTTATACTCAACCAGCGGATCCTTCTGACCATAGGAAACAAGTCCTATACCCTCTCTGAGCTGTGCCATATCATCAATATGGTTCATCCACTTGTTGTCTATAACCTTAAGCAGTACAACTCGCTCTGCCTCTCTGAGCTGCTCAGGATCCGGGAACAGTGCCTCCTTCTCCTCATACAGCTTGATCGTCTGCTCCTTGATAAGCTGCTTAAGCTTATCCTTGGTAAGTGCTGCAAACTCCTCATTAGTAAGCTTCATCGGCTGAAGCGGAATGATCGGAAGCAGAGTATTGTTAAGCTCCTGAAGATCCCACTGGGCTGAACTCTGATCATCCGGTATAACCATATCTACCGAGTTGTCAACTATATCCTGAGCATAGCTGATGATAACCTCTCTCATGTTCAGGCCGTCAAGCACCTTGCGGCGCTCCTCATATACTACATCTCTCTGCTCGTTGTTGACCTGATCAAACTTAAGAAGCTGCTCACGGACTCCGAAGTTGTTGCTCTCGATCTTCTTCTGTGCATTCTCAATGGCCTTTGAGAGCATCTTGTGATGGATTTCCTCACCCTCCTCAACGCCAAGCTTATTGAAGATATTCATAAGATTGTCTGCGCCGAAGAGTCTGAGTATGTCATCCTCAAGAGACAGGTAGAACTTGGACTCACCTGGATCTCCCTGACGTCCTGAACGTCCTCGAAGCTGATTGTCTATACGTCTTGACTCGTGTCTCTCGGTTCCGATAATCTTAAGTCCTCCGAGAGCCTTAGCCTCATCATCAAGCTTGATATCGGTTCCACGACCTGCCATATTGGTGGCTATGGTTACTGCTCCGTGTCTTCCTGCATCAGCAACTATCTCTGCCTCCTTCTCATGGAACTTGGCATTAAGTACGCTGTGCGGTATGCCTCTTCTATTAAGCATGCCTGAAAGCAGCTCCGAGGTCTCAATTGTTATTGTACCGACAAGTACCGGCTGGCCCTTTCTGTAGGCCTCCTCAACGCTGTCGCATACAGCCTTGAATTTCTCCTTCTTTGTCTTGAATACGGCATCATCGAGGTCCTTCCTCAGCACCGGCTTGTTAGTCGGAATAACTATAACATCCATGCCGTAAATGTTTCTGAATTCCTTCTCCTCGGTCTGTGCAGTACCGGTCATGCCTGACTTCTTTGCAAACTTATTGAAGAAATTCTGGAAGGTGATGGTAGCCAGTGTGCGGCTTTCACGGCGCACATTAACATGCTCCTTGGCCTCAATAGCCTGATGAAGTCCGTCGGAATAACGGCGTCCCGGCATAATACGGCCGGTGAACTCATCAACTATGATAACCTCGTTATCCTTTACCACATAATCCTTGTCTCTGTGCATTGCATTGTGAGCACGAAGCGCAAGAATAATGCAATGCTGTATCTCAAGATTCTCAGGATCTGCAAGGTTGTCTATATGGAAGAACTGCTCTACCTTATGCACACCCTGCTCGGTAAGAGTTACGTTCTTTTCCTTTTCATCATAAATATAATCTCCGGTCTCCTCGATTTCCTCTCCGAGAATAGCATTGATCTTAGAGAATTCGGCGCTTGCCTCACCCTTTTCAAGCTGTCTTGCAAGCACGTCACAGGCTTCATAGAGCTTTGTGCTCTTGCCGGACTGTCCGGAAATAATAAGCGGAGTTCTTGCCTCATCTATAAGTACTGAATCGACCTCATCGATGATAGCATAATTAAGCTCTCTCAGAACAAGCTGTTCCTTGTAGATAGCCATATTATCTCTAAGATAATCAAAGCCCAGCTCATTATTGGTAACATAGGTAATATCGCAGGCATATGCAGCCTGACGCTCCCTTGAATCCATGCTGTTGAGAACAACTCCGACCTTAAGTCCGAGGAATTCATGTACGCGGCCCATCCACTCGGCATCACGCTTTGCAAGGTAATCATTGACCGTTACAATATGTACTCCCTTGCCCTCAAGTGCATTAAGATATGCCGGACAGGTTGATACAAGCGTCTTTCCTTCACCGGTCTTCATCTCAGCTATACGGCCCTGATGAAGAACAATGCCTCCGATAAGCTGTACTCTGAAATGCTTCATTCCGAGAACTCTTGCAGCTGCCTCTCTGACTGTTGCATATGCCTCAGGAAGAATATCATCAAGTGTCTCTCCGTTCGCAAGACGTCCCTTTAAATAAGGTGTCATGGCCTTGAGCTCTTCATCTGTTTTTGCACTCATCTCAGCATCAAGTGCCTCAATCTTATCCACTATGGGATAAATGCGCTTAAGTTCGCGCTCACTATGTGTGCCGAACAGCATTTCGCTTAAACTTGCCATTAATTAGCTCCTGTCTTTTAGAATAAATTACAGTCTATGTTATGATGTTGCGGTGTCAAAAGTCCTCCTGCAGGCAGGCCTGCATCGGATTTCGGAGCTTTTGACCCTGATAACACATTATAATCTATATTTCTGTGAAAAATGTTACATATATGTTAAGAATCATCTGTAACGAATTATATCCCTTGCAGCTGCAATTATGCGGTCTTTATCCGGAAATACCTGTTTTTCCGCCTGCAGTGCGCTTGGTATCGGACAATAGGCTCCTCCCACACGCTTTACCGGAGCCTTTAGCTCGGCAAAGGCCTCATCAGCAATAATTGCCGCAAGCTCTCCTCCGAAGCCTCCGAATACCACAGCCTCATGCACTATCACTGCACGTCCGGTCTTTTTAACTGATGCAAGCACCGTCTCCTTATCAAGAGGACTTATGGTTCTCAGATCTATAAGCTCTGCTGAGATGCCCTCTGTCTCGAGACAGTCTGCCGCCTCAATACAGTCATTCATCATTCTTCCGTAGCTTATAATCGATATGTCACTGCCTTCTCTTCTTACTGCGGCCTTGCCTATAGGTACTGTATATTCCTCCTCGGGAACCTCTCCCTCGGTTTTATACAAAAGCTTCTGTTCAAGGAATATGACCGGGTTATTGTCTCTAACTGCACTTTTAAGCAGACCCTTGGCATCATAGGCTGTTGACGGAACCACCACCTTCAGTCCCGGAACCTGCGCATACATATTTTCCAGAGACTGTGAATGCTGTGCCGAGGCGCCTGTGCCTCCTCCTGATGCCGTACGTATAACCAACGGCACCTTCCTTCCGTACAGAAAAAACATTTTAGCCGCTTCATTCATGATCTGATCCCAGCAGACTGCCATAAAATCAGAAAACATAAGCTCAACAACCGGTCTCATGCCTGTTGCTGCAGCACCTACTGCTGTTCCTACGAACGCAGTCTCGGAAACCGGCGTATCTATGACTCTTTGTGCTCCGAATTCCTCTATCAAACCCGCCGTAGCTCCAAAGCCTCCGCCGTAAAGCCCTACGTCCTCCCCCATAAGGATGACTGAAGGGTCTCTCCGCATCTCCTCACGCATAGCCTCGGTAAGGGCCTCACGATATAAAAGCCTTCTGCTCATTAATCCTGTCCCCTTCCTCAGTCAGCATATACGTATTCTGCCAGGCTGTCTGCATCCGCATTCAATGACGCAAACGGCTGACTTAATGCATAATCGGCCGCATCCCTGACCAGCTCTGCTGCCTTCTGTTCAAGGAGCCTGAGCTCCTCTGCACAGGAAATGCCCTCCGATATCAGCCTGTCCCTAAAACGTGTGATAGGTCCGTGCTGTCTCCAGTACTCTATCTCTTCCTCTGTACGGTATCTGTTTTTATCTGACTTGGAATGGCCTGCTATACGGTAGGTATGCTCAACGACAAGAGACGGCTGCATATTGCTGACGGTATACTCCCGTGCGCGGCCTACAGCATCCATAACTGCCATAAGATCATTGCCGTCAGCCTCGAAGCATTTAAGTCCGAACGGTTCTGCCCTCTTTGTAAAATCCGTATCGGCAGAGGCTCTTTCAACCAGAGTTGAAACCGCATAATGATTCTCGACCAGTATAAATATAATCGGAAGCTTCCATACGCCTGCGAGATTCATGGATTCTAACACTGCTCCCGTATTGGCAGCTCCGTCTCCCGTAAAACAGACCGAAACAGCATCCTTAAGATTCCTGAGCTTAATAGTCAGTGCTGCTCCGCAGGCAAGCGGTGCATTTGCGCCGACTATGCCGTTTGAGCCCATGAGTCCGTGCTTTTCATCGCAGATATGCATGGAGCCGCCGCGGCCCTTATTGGTTCCTGTCTGGCGGCCTAATATCTCTGCCATCATGGCTCTGATATCAGCACCCTGTCCGAGACAGACTCCGTGTCCCCTGTGCGTGGTAAATATATAATCGCTGTCCTTAAGGACAGCTGTACTTCCGATATCGACTGCCTCTTCACCTGTGCATAAATGAAGGGTACCATGAACAGCGCCTTCCTTATAAAGGCGCATGATTTCCTCCTCGAAATCCCTTATTATCATCATTCCGAGCAGAAGCTCTTCATAATTATTTTTCTTATCTTCAGACATAGTTTACCCTTAATTACGCTTCAACTTGTAAAAGCTACCACCAAAACGACTGCATGTCAAGTCACGGTACATATAAAAGACACGGCCTAAGGAAATGCGGAGTAAGATCGAGATGAGTGCTAAACAGCTGCACTATATGGTATAATTCGGGCATTGATGCATTATGATTCCGGAGCAAAGGATTTTGCAGCTTTTGGCACTGGTATCATATATATTAGGGAAATGATTAAGGAAACGCTGATTTAATCAGCATTTCCTTAATCAGCCTCCGGCGGATCGCACGGATTTACAAGGGAATTAGCTGCTTCGCAACGTGAATCCGACGTAGGAAACGCTTTAATCAGCGTTTCCTTAAATCAGCATTTCCTCGAGTCTGTTACGGACCTCCATGTCCGCCGCCGTCAGGGCCGCCGCCATGAGCATCACCGCCCGGGCCGCCGTCCATAAACATATCACTATCCCAGTCGAAGCCGTCTGAGACTGTATCCTTAACGTAAATCTCCTGTCCCTCTGAAAGTCCGGACAGTATCTCCACATAATTATCAGATACAATGCCGGTAGTTACGCTGACAGCAGTATATCCCTCAGGTGCATCGCCAAGGTACTGTTTCTGACCATTTGCTCCGGCTTCACTGCCGCCTTCACCTTCATCACCGCGCGCAGCTTCTAAGTCAGTTTTTCCGCTTTCGGCTCTGCCTGAATCATTTCCGTCTTCCGGCTTCTCAGGCTTTTCTCCGTAAGGGGCCGAACCGTGATTTTTTTCTCCAGAAGCAGCCGTATTTTCGCCGTCACTGGTCTGTGCTGAATCTGATGTATTCCGCACATAAACGATATCACCCCGTTGAAGGGCACCTGACGGAATAATCAGTGTATTATCAGACTTCTCAAGTATAATTGTTCCGTCAACATTCATTCCGGGAAGCAGTCCATCCATATCATCAAGGGTAACCACAACCGGGTAGGTTGTAACTCCGTTTGATGCTGTACCGTTCAGTCCGACATTGGTAACATGTCCTGTAAATGTTTTTCCGTCAAAAGCATCGGCTGTTACCTTTACCTCCTGACCAACCTTAACCTTGGAAATGTCCAGCTCATCTATGCTCATCTGAAAGGTAAGCTCCGAGAGATCATAAATAAGCGCAAGCTGCGAGGTAGTGCTGTTTGAGCTGTTGACCTTTTCTCCTACTCTCAGGTTCTTGGTTATTACCTGACCTGAAATAGGCGCAGTTATCGTATACTTGCCCACAGTTTCATCAAGCTTATTTTTCTGATTTTCCGCATTCTTGAGACTTTCCTCAGCATTATCCGCAGAATCATTAATGGTTCTCAGTGCTTCAGACAGGCTGTCTGGGGTAGCTGTAAACAGCGGTGTTCCTGCCGTAACATACTGTCCCTCAGATACAAGCACATTTTCAACAGTAATATTCTGTGTGATATCGAGCTTAAAGTCCTCTGACTTCACTGCGGAAAATGTTCCGCTGCTTAAGGAGTGAATATCACCGACATAGGCATTTGCAGTATCTGACTCGGTCAGGCCTCCCGGATTGGATACACAGATCTCTGCATATCTGACCGGTATTCCGCCTTCAAGTGTCTCTGTAAGATCTCCTATGGCTTTTATTCTGCCCGGGATAGTCTCCCCGGTATCGTTAAGCTCTGCAACTATATCCTGACCGACCTGCAGCTTGGCAGCATCGGTATCAAGAAAAGCTGCCCGAAATGTCATCTCAGCATCATTGTAGAGCTCTGCTATCTTGGTGTCCTTGCTCACACTGTCTCCGGCCTTCAGCGTAAGATTTTTAATATAACCGGTCTTTCCTGAAAGGACAGTACCGTTGTTAAGCTTTGCAAGTGCTTTTGCCTTGTCGCTTGCAGCCTCCTGATATTCCTTCTGTGCTTTTTCAAGGCTTCTTTCGGCAGATTCAATATCAGAGCTGATCTCTGAGGTATCTATAACATACAGCGTCTGACCGGCCGTAACCTGATCGCCCTCTTCAAAATCCGCCTCCGTTATCTCACCGCTTACAAG